>NZ_JBSGTR010000041.1:0-49563 GCF_053607505.1 Rhodococcus sp. NPDC055112 | reverse complement strand
GCGGACCGTGATCGGTCCGCGGCGTTCGCGTGTCGTTCTGCTCCGGGTCAGGCGTCGGCGCCCGGCTCTTGCGCGGTCTCCGCGCGCTGCGAGGTGGCGGCCGCGGCGGCCCGCACCTGCGGCGCGACGAGCACCACCTGACCGAGTACCCCGTTGATGAATCCCGGCGACTCGTCGGTGGACAGCTCCTTGGCCAGCTCCACGGCCTCGTCGACCGCAACCACGGGTGGCACGTCGGTGGCATGGAAGAGCTCCCACACGGCGATTCGCAGGATCGCACGGTCCACCGCGGGCAGACGCTCGAGCGTCCAGTCCTGCAGGTGGTCGGTGATGACCCGGTCCAGCCGGTCGAGGTTCTCCGCGACCCCGGTCACCAGGGTGACGGTGTACGGACTCACCGGGGCGACGGCGTCGTCCGTCCCGGCGAGCTCGGCCCGCTCCGTGGCGAGATCGACCGGGTCGAGGTCGCGCGCCTCCGCCTCGAAGAGGAAGTCGACTGCGCGCTTACGGGCCTTGTGCCTGGCCCCGAGCTTCTTCTGACTACCGGACACGCTACGAGTTCACGCGGCCCAGGTAGTTGCCGTCCCGAGAGTCGATCTTGAGCTTGTCGCCGGTGTTGACGAACAGCGGGACCTGCACCTCGGCGTCCGTCTCCAGGATCGCGGGCTTGGTACCACCGGTCGAACGGTCACCCTGCAGGCCCGGATCGGTGTGCTTGACGACGAGCTCGACCGTGACGGGCAGCTCGACGAACAGCGGCGCGTCCTCGTGGGTCGCGACCTGGACCTGCATGTTCTCGAGCAGGAAGCGCGCGCCGTCGCCGACGGTGGCCTCGCTGATCGAGATCTGGTCGTAGGTGTCGCCGTCCATGAAGACGTAGTCGCTACCGTCGTGGTAGAGGTACGTCATGTCGCGACGGTCGACGGTCGCGGTCTCCACCTTGACGCCCGCGTTGAAGGTCTTGTCCACGTTCTTGCCGGAGAGCACGTTCTTGAGCTTGGTCCGCACGAACGCGGGGCCCTTGCCCGGCTTGACGTGCTGGAACTCGATGATCTGCCAGAGCTGGCCCTCGATCTTCAGCACGAGCCCGTTCTTGAAATCACTGGTGTCAGCCACTTACTTCGCGTCTCCTTCAGACGATTACGAGATCTTTGGTGGTGAGGGTGAGGAGCTCGGGCTCCTGCTCGCGAACAACGAGCGTGTCCTCGATCCTGACGCCTCCGCGACCGGAGAAGTACACACCGGGCTCGACCGTCACCGCAGCACCGGCTAGCAGTGTACCGGTGCCGAGCTTGCCGATCCCCGGTGCTTCGTGGATCTCCAACCCGACGCCGTGCCCGAGACCGTGCAGAAACAGTTCCCCGTAGCCCGCGGCCTCGATCACCGAGCGGGCCGCGGCGTCCACCGCGGCGACCTCCGTGCCCGGTGCGAGGGCGGCCCGGCCTGCGGCCTGCGCGGTCGCCACGAGCTCGTACACCTCGCGCTGCCAGTCCGCCGCCGCACCGAGCACGAACGTCCTGGTCATGTCCGAGTGGTACCCCTCGACCGTCGCCCCGAAGTCGAGCTTGACGAAGTCCCCCGCGGCCAGCACGGCGTCCGTCGGGCGGTGGTGCGGGATCGCCGAGTTCGCGCCCGCCGCCACGATCGTCTCGAACGAGATGCCGTCCGCGCCGTGCTCGAGCATCAGGAACTCCAGCTCCCGTCCGACCTCCCGCTCGGTCCGGCCCGGTCGCAATCCCCCGCGCTCGACCAGGACGGCGAGGGCGAGGTCTGCCGCCGCGCACGCTCGCCGCAGCAACCCCACCTCGTGCTCGTCCTTGACCATGCGGAGCCGCTCCACCAGCCGGGGCGCCCTTGTCATCTCCAGTGACGGTGCCAGCTCCTGCCAGGCGGCGAGCTCGTCGACGGTCACCACGTGGCTCTCGAATCCGAGCCGCACCGGGCCGGTATCGGCATCGGCACAGCGGCCGATCAGGTGGCCGGCGCTCGACCGGTCGATCACCGCTTCCAGGTCCGGCACCTGCTCGCCGACCTGGATCAGGTACCGGCCGTCGGTGCAGATGAGGGTCCGCGACTCTGCACCCGGCTCGTCGCGGGCGTCGACGAGCAGCGCCGCATTCGACCCGGTGAACCCCGTGAGGTACCTGATGTTGAGCAGATCGGTCACCAGAAGCGCCTCGACGCCCCAGTCGGTGAGCAGAGTGCGCAGCGCGGCCCGGCGGGACCCGTGATCGACGGTCGACATGAGCTCAACCTACGGCAGCGTCCGGCCCTCGTGAGGGCCATCGCCGCGCCAGGTGTGGGTTAGGCCACAGGTCCCATTGAGCGGTCGTTACGCTGTCGGCATGAACTCGTGGCTTCTTCGTGGTCTGGGTATGGCGTCGGTGCATGTCGTGACGAGGGTGGTGCTCGGACTCGCGGTCACGCAGTGGCCCCTGCACGGATCGTCACTGCGGTGGATCTCGCTCGCGTTCGTGGTGCTGGTCGCACTGTTGTGGGGCGGGCTCGACGGCATCAGGGACGCGCGCTCCGCGGTGGACGAGGAGTCCGGCGCCGATCTGACCATGATGTGGCTCAAGGCCGCCGCCCTCGCTGCCGTGCTGGCAGGCGCGGTGACCTGGCTGGTCGGCGCCATCACCGGCATCGCCGTCGGCGACAACACGCTGTTCTTCGAGCTCACCTCCGGAGCCGCCTTCACCATCCTGCTCGTCTTCCTGCCCGCGATGCTCGCGGTGGCGGTCGGACGCTTCCTGGTGCGGCGCGAGGCCCGCAAGTCCGGGGCGACCGCAGCTCCGGCCGCGGCGGGCGCCGCGGGCGCGTACGCGAGCGAACAGGACTACGACGTGGTCGAGGCCGCGGACGAGAACTACGAGGCCTCCGAATGGGCCTACGAGCACGGCACCGGCCAGGGCTACGACGAGAACGCTCAGGGCTACTACGAGACCGACCAGAACGCGGGCAGCGGCCGCCACTACGTCGACGACGCGCCCACCGAGGTCTTCGAGGCCATCAAGCCCGAGAACGGGAAGTAACAGGCGCTGCGCGAATGTGAGTGGGTTTCACCCCGGCTGGGGTGAAACCCACTCACAGTTCGTCTACCGCTCGGCGAGGAACCTCAGCGCCAGCGGGTATCCCGCGACGCCGCACCCGACGATGACGCCGGTCGCGATCGCGCTCAGGTACGAGTGATGCCGGAAGTCCTCGCGGGCGTGCACATTCGAGATGTGCACCTCGACGAGTCCCGCCTCCAGCTCGACGCAGGCGTCCCGCAGCGCGACCGAGGTGTGGGTGAGGGCTCCCGCGTTGAGCACCACAGGTTCACCCGCGTCGGCGGCGTCGTGGATCCAGCCGAGCAGCTCGGCCTCGCTGTCGGACTGGCGGACCGTCACCTCGATACCCAGCTCCACCGCGGTCGCCTCGCAGAGCGCGACGAGATCTGCGTAGGTGGTGGCGCCGTACACCTCGGGCTGCCGCTTGCCGAGCCGTCCGAGGTTCGGTCCGTTGAGGACCTGCACCCTCACAGCAGCACCGTGCCGCCGGCGCCCGGCTGGTCCTCGCGCGCCACCGCGGAGTAGGCGGCCGCGAGCAGCGTCGGGTCAGGGCCCTCGAGCCGTCCCGGCTTCGCCAGCCCGTCCAGGACGACGAACCGCAGCATGCCCGCCCGGTTCTTCTTGTCCGTCTGCATGCCCTTGACCAGGTCCGCGAAGGCGGACGCGTCGTAGGTGGTGGGCAGGCCGACGCTCTCGAGGATGGTGCGGTGCCGTTCCGCGGTCGCGTCGTCGAGCCGGCCCGCGAGCCGGCCCAGCTCGGCGGCGAACACCAGGCCGACCGACACCGCCGCGCCGTGACGCCAGCGGTACTTCTCGCGGCGCTCGATCGCGTGACCGAGGGTGTGTCCGTAGTTGAGGATCTCGCGCAGGTCCGACTCCTTGAGGTCGGCGGCGACGACCTTCGCCTTCACCTCCACGGACCGGCGGATCAGCTCGGGCAGCACCTCACCGGTCGGGTCGAGGGCCGCCTCGGGGTCCCGCTCGATGAGGTCGAGGATCGTCGGGTCCGCGATGAACCCGGTCTTGATCACCTCGGCCATGCCGGCGACGATCTCGTTGCGCGGCACCGTCTCCAGGGTCGCCAGGTCGATCAGCACCGCGGACGGCTCGTGGAACGAACCGACCAGGTTCTTGCCCGCGTCGGTGTTGATGCCGGTCTTGCCGCCGACGGCCGCGTCCACCATCGCGAGCAGGGTGGTCGGCACGTGCACGATCCGCACACCGCGCATCCAGGTGGCCGCGACGAACCCGGCCAGGTCGGTGGCCGCGCCGCCACCGAGGCTCACCACGGCGTCGCTGCGGGTCAGCCCGATGCGGCCGAGCACCTCCCAGCAGAAGCCCGCGACGGCGAGGTCCTTGCCGTCCTCCGCGTCCGGGATCTCGACGCGATGGGCGTCGATGCCCTTCGCCGCCAGGGCGGCGCGCACCGCCTCCGCGGTCTGGGCGAGCGGCGGCTGGTGGAAGATCGCGACGGTCCTGGTGCCGATCAGTTCGTCCACCAGTTCACCGAGCAGTCCGCGGCCGATGATCACCGGGTAGGGACTGGCGGTCTTGACCTCGACGCGTACGGGTTCGGTCACTGTCTGCTTCTCCGCTTCTGTGCGCTGCTGCTGTGTCGCTTCTGCCTCGGTGCTGCCACCGCTCTACCCCAGTTTGGTGACGAGCTGCTGCACCACCCGGGCCGGACTGCGCCCGTCGGTGCGGACCCGGATGGTGGCCACCTTCCGGTACAGCGGTCGCCGCCGCCGCATCAGGTCCCGGTACTTCTGTCGCGGATCGCCACCGTTGAGGAGGGGTCGTGAGGTGTTGGTACCGGTTCGCTTGAGGCCCTCGGCGACGCTGATCTCCAGGTAGACGACCGTGTGGCCGACCAGCCTGGCGCGAGTGGTGTCGGACAGGATCGCGCCCCCGCCGAGCGAGACGATGCCCGTCTGCTCAATCAGCGCGCGCCGGACCATGTCCTCCTCCAGCGCGCGGAACGCCGGCTCCCCGTCCTGCGCGAAGATCTCCGGGATGGTCTTGCCCGCTTCGCGCTCGATGGCGGCGTCGGTGTCGAAGATGTCGACGTCCAGCGCCCGCGCCAGTCGTTTCCCGATGGTGGACTTACCGGCGCCCGGCGGTCCGATCAGGACTGCCCTTGGAGTCACCTCGACAGGCGTTCCCGGACCGAGGCGAGGTACCCGCCGATGTTGCGCATCGTCTCGTCGACCGAGTCGCCGCCGAACTTCTCGAGCGCGGCCTGCGCGACCACAAGGGCCACCATCGACTCCGCGACGACGCCCGCGGCGGGGACCGCGCACACATCGCTGCGCTGATGGATGGCGACGGCCTCCTCGCCGGTGGACATGTCGACGGTCGCGAGCGCCCGCGGCACGGTGGAGATCGGCTTCATGGCCGCCCGGACCCGCAGCGCCTCGCCGTTGGTCATGCCGCCCTCGAGGCCGCCCGCGCGGTTGGTCGACCGCAGCACGCCGTCCGGGCCGGGCCGCATCTCGTCGTGCGCGGCGCTACCCCGACGACGCGAGGTCTCGAAGCCGTCGCCGACCTCGACACCTTTGATGGCCTGAATGCCCATCAGCGCGGCGGCCAGTCGCGAATCGAGCCGGTTCTCGCCGCTGATGAACGAACCCAGCCCGACGGGCAGACCGTGCACGATCACCTCGACGACACCGCCGAGGGTGTCGCCGTCCCGCTTGGCCGCGTCGATCTCCGCGATCATCGCGGCCTCCGCCTCGGCGCCGAAGGCGCGCACCGGGCTGGCGTCGATGTCCGCGAGGTCGTCGGGACCGGGGACCGGGGAGTCGGCGGGGCCCGAGGCGGTGCCGATGGAGATCACGTGGGAGATCACCTCGACGCCGAAGACCTGACGCAGGAACGCGCGGGCCACGGTTCCTGCGGCGACCCGGGCCGCGGTCTCGCGGGCACTGGCCCGCTCCAGGACGGGACGGGCGTCGTCGAATCCGTACTTGAGCATGCCGGAGTAGTCGGCGTGGCCCGGGCGCGGGCGGGTCAGCGGCGCGTTGCGCGCGAGATCCTTGAGCAGCGCCTCGTCCACCGGGTCGGAGGACATGACCGTCTCCCACTTGGGCCACTCGCTGTTCGCGACCTCGATGGCGACGGGGCCGCCCATCGTGCGGCCGTGCCGGACGCCGCCGACCATCGTCACGACGTCCTTCTCGAAGCTCATGCGGGCACCGCGGCCGTAGCCGAGGCGACGGCGGGCGAGTTGGGAAGCAATGTCCTCGGAGGTCACCTCGACCCCGGCGACCATCCCATCCAGGAGGGCGACGAGGGCGGGACCATGGGATTCTCCGGCAGTTATCCAGCGCAGCACGCCGCCCATCTTTTCACGAAACGTAGTCGTCAACGCACACCGGCCCGGTCCCCGGCTAGCCTCCCCCTGCCAGGCTCAACGCCAGCAGCGTCGACAGGCACATCGACGGCCCGTGCGCGAGCGTGCGGCCACCCCGTCCGAGGGCAAGGGCGCACCCGCCTGCGGCGGCGGTCAGCACCACCGCACCGACCGCCGCCGCCAACCACGCCTGGGCACCGGCCGCACCCGCAGCGGCGCCGAGCCCGAGGGCCAGCTTCACGTCACCGCCGCCCATCGAGGCCGGGGACGCCAGGTGCACGACGAGGTAGAGACCTGCCAGCATTGCCGCCCCCACCAGGGCCGCCATCCCCCGGCCCACCAGCACAGAGGCCAGGAACACCGCACAGGCGCCCGGCAGGGTGAGCTCGTTCGGCAGCCTGCGCTCCCCCAGGTCGACGGCGGAGAGGCAGACGCACCACCAGATCAGCGCACAGCCGGCCGCCGTCACCGCCCAGGACGCCGCCGACGCCCCCGACAGCGCGAACCCCACCCCCAACGCGGCCACGCACCACATCGGCGGGTGCGCGCTGAACCCGGTCAGAAACCGGCGGGTCCACATTCCCACGGCCACGCCTGCGAGCCCCATCACGACCACCACCATGTCCCGAACGGTGCCACCGCCCGCACATCACCGATGCCGTGCCAGCGGCGAAAACGGTTCGCCTGTGGATCGATTCGGGCCTGTGGATCAGGTTCCGGGGTGAGCGGTTTCCTCCCTGCTGGTGATGTCGAGCGCCGCCCGTGGCGAACACACTTGGTTCAGTCGAAAACACACCGACACAAGGAGCACCCGATGCCGTACCTAGACCTCACCTGGCTGACCGAATACCTCGCACTCACCGAACTCGCCTCCTGGCTCGACGACCTGCGGGCACTCTTCGTGGACGACCTGGTTCCGATCGGCCCGATGCCCGATCCGATCCCGCCGCTTCTGGGTCCGGGACTCGAGCCGCCCGGCATCCGGTGATCCAGGCCGCGTCAGCGCGCGACCGCGGCTGCCATCTCCGCGCGCGGCGCCGGACGACCGGTGAACTGCTCGACCTGCCCGAACGCCTGGTTCAGCAGCATCCGCAGGCCGTCGACCACCGTCCCGCCGGCGGCCTGAACCGCGGCGGCGAGCGGAGTAGGCCAGGGATCGTAGATGGCGTCGAACACGACAGGCGCCTTCGCGACCGCGCTCGCGAACGGCGCGATCGCGTCCGCGGGCACGGTGCTGACCACCGTCGCCGCGTCCGCGCACGCCGCGGCCAGCGCGTCGGCATCGAAGTCGAGATGGCGGGCCCGCAGGCCCATCTCCGACGCGCAGGCCAGCGAGGCTGCCGCGCGGTCGGCCGAGCGGGCGACGACAGTCACCGCGTCGACACCGAGGTCCGCCAGCGCCCGCAGCGCAGGCCGCGAGGTCCCGCCCGCTCCGATCACCACCGCGGTCGCGCCGCCCAGATCGGTGACCCCGACCTCGGCAAGGGCGCCGATCACGCCGTCCACGTCGGTGCAGTCCGCCCGCCAGCCGCCCTGCACCCGGACAAGGGTGTTGGCCGAACCGACCTGTACGGCGCGCTCGGTGCGCTCGGTCGCGTACTCGAGGGCGGCGACCTTGCCTGGCATCGTGACCGAGAGCCCGACCCATTCCGGACCGAGCCCGTCGACGAGCCCGGGCAACTGCTCGCCGGTGCACTCGATCCGGTCGTAGGTCCAGTCGGTCAGGCCGAGGGCCCGGTACGCCGCCAGGTGCAGCAGCGGCGACTTGGAGTGGCCGATCGGCTTGCCCAGCACCGCCGCCTTGCGTGGCAGGTCAGCGTCCACTGTCGAGGATCCCGCTCGCCAGCGCCTTCTTGCTGTTCTCGAGGTGCTCGGTGTAGCTCTTGGTGAACAGCGTGGTGCCCTTGCTGTCGATCGTCACGAAGTACAGCCAGTCGCCCGCGGGCGCCTTCTCCACGGCCTCCACGGCGCCGATGCTCGGCGACGAGATCGGGGTCGCGGGCAGTCCGTCCATCGCGTAGGTGTTCCACGGGGTGACCTTCGCGCGGTCGCCGTCGGTGGTCGCGAGCTCGGTGGTGTCGAGGGCGTAGTTGACCGTCGAGTCGAGCTCGAGGCGCTGCGGCGCGGCGAGCCGGTTGACGATCACGCGCGCGACCTTGCCGAAGTCGTCCGGCAGGGACTCCCGTTCCACCAGCGACGCCGCCACGAGCAGGTCGTAGGGGCTCAGGCCGACCGCGTTCCCCGCTCGGTCGATGCCGGTGGCCTCGTACTTGGCCGCGCTCCCGCTGACCAGGGTGGTCAGGATCTCCGCCGCCGACTCCCTCGGGTCGAAATCCCACTTGCCCGCGGCGATCAGGCCCTCGAGCTGACGGGTACGGTCCGGGACCGACTTGACCCGGGCGGCCGCCCAGTCGGGCACCCCGAGCGCGGCGAGGTTCGGGTTGGCGCCCGCCTGCTTGAGGTCCTCGACGCTCACGCACTGCTGCTGACCCGAGGGGGTCGGCAGGCAGCTCGCCTCGGAGATCAGGGTGTAGATGCCGCGCTTGGTGGCACCGGTGTTCACGTCCCTGGTGTCGTGTAGCTGACGGCCCTCGGAGATCACCAGCGCACCGACGCGGGAGTTCGGGTCGACCAGGCCCGCGACGGCCTGCGCGGCCGGGACCTGGGACTTGAGGTTGTAGAAGCCGGGCTGCACCGACGTCATGGCGTCGTTCTGGACGGCCGCGTTGAAGAACGCGGACGCGCTCTTCACGACGTCCTTCTCGGCCATCTCGGTGGCGATCTGGTCGGCGGTGTCCCCTGGGTGCACCTGCACGACGACATCGGCCCCCGACTGACCGGCCGCGTAGTCCTCGGGCGCGTCCACGCCGCCGAGGAGCTTCTTGGCGCCGACGTAGCCGACGCCTGCGATCAGCGCCACGGCGCTCAGTCCGGCGATCGCGACCACGATCTTGCCCCTGCCCTTGCGTCCCGCGGCGGCCTCCCGTGCGCGACGCACTTCCGCGCGAGTCGGCTGCAACTCGGGCCCTCTCGACCGGGTATCGGTCACTCGCCGTCCTCCATCTCTGAGGGCAGGGACTGCTCCGAGTGCAGTTCCCTGCTGCGCTGGTCCAACCATCCTTGCAAGATCGCCACGGCCGCGGCCTGGTCGATCACCGACCGCTGCCCCTTCGCCTTGACCCCGCTCTCACGCAGGGCCCTCGACGCGGTGACCGTCGTGAAGCGTTCATCGGTCATGCGAACCGGGATGGGCGCCAACCGATCCCGGAGCTGGGCAGCGAACTTCGAGGCGAGTCCGGCCGCGGTTCCGCTCTCCCCTCGCAGGGTTCGCGGCAAACCGACGATAACCTCGACGGCCTCGTATTCCGCGACAATCGCGGCGAGTCGCTCGATGTCGGACCTGTCGGCGCGGGACTTGGCCCTCGCCACGGTCTCCACCGGGGTGGCCAGGATCCCGTCCGGATCGCTGGCCGCGACGCCGATCCGGACGCTGCCCACATCGACCCCGATCCGGCGACCCCGCCCCTGGTCGCCGGGCTGATCGGCCTCGCTCACCCGGCCATCTCGGCGACGCGGGCGCGCACCGCCGAGAGCGCGGCGGGGATGCCTGCCGCGTCGGTGCCCGAGCCCTGGGCCATCTCCGGCTTGCCGCCGCCGCGGCCACCGATGCTGGGACCGAACGCGGCGACCAGGTCGCCCGCCTTCACGCCGAGGTCCTGGGCCGCCTTGTTGGCGGTGACCACGAACGGCACCTTGCCGTCGGCATCACCAAGGAGCACGACGACGGCGGGTTCGGTGCCGAACCGTCCGCGGATGTCGGTGACCAGGGTGCGCAGGTCGTTGCCCGCGACACCGGCAGGGGCCGCTTCGGCCACCAGCAGCAGACCACCGATTCGCTCGGCCTTGTCGACGAACGTCCCGGCCGACGCCAGCACGGCCGCAGCCTTGGTCGCCTCGAGTTCCTTCTCCGCGACCTTGAGCCGCTCGACGAGCTGCTCGACGCGCCCGGGCACCTCGTCGGACGGCACCTTCAGCGCGGTCGCGACACCGGCGAGCAGCGCGCGCTCCTTCGCGAGGTAGCGGTAGGAGTCGAGCCCGACGAATGCCTCGACGCGGCGCGCCCCGGAGCCGACCGACGACTCGCCGAGAATGGTGATCTGACCGATCTGTGCCGACGACTGCACGTGGGTGCCGCCGCAGAGCTCCATCGAGAACGGTCCGCCGATCTCGACGACCCGGACCTCGTCGCCGTAGTTCTCGCCGAACAGGGCCATCGCGCCCATCTGCTTGGCCTTGGTCAGGTCGGTGACGAACGTGTTGACGGCGTGGTTGGCGGCGACGGCCTCGTTGGCGACGGCCTCGATGTCGGCGAGCTGATGCGCCGACAGCTGGTTCTGCCACGCGAAGTCGAACCGCAGGTAACCGGGCTTGTTCAGCGAACCCTTCTGAGTGGTGTTCGGGCCGAGCACCTGCCGCAGCGCCGCGTGCACCATGTGCGTGCCGGAGTGGCCCTGGGTGGCGCCCGACCGCCAGTTCGCGTCGACCTGCGCGAGGATCGCGTCACCCTCGGTGAGCTGCCCCTCCTCGACGGTGACCTTGTGCACCCACAGCTTCTTGGCGATCTTCTGCACGTCGCGGACCCGGACCTTCAGGCCCGGTCCGGTGATGGTGCCGATGTCGGCGATCTGACCGCCGGACTCGGCGTACAGCGGGGTGCGGTCGAGGATCACCTCGACCTCCTGACCCGCGGTCGCCGTCGGCACCCGGACACCGCCGGAGATCAGTGCGAGAACCGTTGCCTCGGTGGTCAGTTCGGCGAAGCCGGTGAACTCGGTCTCGCCGCGATCGACGAACTCCTTGTAGATGCTCAGGTCGGCGTGCGCGTGCTTGCGGGACTGGGCGTCCTCCTTGGCGCGCTTGCGCTGCTCGGCCATCAGCGAGCGGAAGCCGTCCTCGTCGACGGACAGGCCGGCCTCGGCTGCCATCTCGAGGGTCAGGTCGATCGGGAAACCGTAGGTGTCGTGCAGGACGAACGCCTCGCTGCCGCCGAAGACCTTCTTGCCCGCGGCCTTGACCTCGTCCGCCTCGGACTCGAACATCTTCGATCCGGACGCGAGGGTGCGCAGGAACGCGGTCTCCTCACCGACCGCGACGCCGAGGATCCGGTCGAAGTCGGTGTCGAGGACCCGGTAGGACGGCGACATGGTGTCGCGGACGACGGTGACGAACTCGCTCATGCTGGGCTTGTCGGCGCCGAGCAGCTTCGCGGAGCGCACGATGCGGCGCAGCAGCCGCCGCAGCACGTAGCCGCGGCCCTCGTTGCCGGGGTTGACGCCGTCCGCGATGAGCATCACGGCGGTGCGGGCGTGGTCGGCGATGACGCGGAACCGGACGTCGGACTCGAGGTCGGTGCCGTAGGCGCGGCCGGTCAGCTCCTCGGCCTTGGTGATCACGGGGCGCACCAGGTCGGTCTCGTACACGTTGTCGACGTCCTGCAGCAGGAACGCGACGCGCTCGACACCCATGCCGGTGTCGATGTTCTGCTTGGGCAGCGGGCCGAGGATCTCGAAGCTGTCCTTACCGGTGCCGTCACCGCGCTCGTTCTGCATGAACACGAGGTTCCAGATCTCGAGGTAGCGGTCCTCGTCGGCCTCCGGGCCGCCCGGGACGCCGTACTCGGGACCGCGGTCGTAGTAGATCTCCGAGCAGGGACCGCACGGGCCGGGCACACCCATCGACCAGTAGTTGTCGGCCATGCCACGGCGCTGGATGCGCTCGTCCGGGATGCCGGCCTCTTCCTTCCAGATGTCGCGGGCCTCGTCGTCGTCGAGGTAGACGGTGACCCACAGGCGCTCGGGATCGAAGCCGTAGCCGCCGTCCTCGACACTGTTCGTCAGCAGCGCCCACGCGTGCTTGATCGCGCCGCGCTTGAAGTAGTCGCCGAAGCTGAAGTTGCCCGCCATCTGGAAGAAGGTGTTGTGCCGGGTGGTGACGCCCACGTTCTCGATGTCGCCGGTGCGCACGCACTTCTGCACGCTGGTCGCGGTGTCGTACGGCGGGGTCTGCTGGCCGAGGAAGTACGGCTTGAACTGCACCATGCCCGCGTTGACGAACAGCAGGTTCGGGTCGTCGAAGATCAGCGAGGCACTGGCCACCTCGGTGTGACCCGCCTTGACGAAGTGGTCGAGGAATCGCCTGCGGATCTCGTGGGTCTGCACTAACCGGTCCTTACTTCATGGGCGTCGCGGATGAATATCCAGCTTAACGTGCCGAGGATGCCGGGGTGCGCAGCGCTCGGGGGCCGCGTCAGCCCCGCACGATCCGCCGCAACTTGCCCACCCGCGCGGCGATCTCGCGCTCGGCGCCGTGCCCGGTCGGCTCGTAGTAGTCGACGCCGACCAACTCGTCCGGCGGGTACTGCTGCGGTAAGACGCCGTCCGTGGCGTTGTGCGGGTAGCGGTACCCGACGGCGTTGCCCAGCTTCTCGGCGCCCGCGTAGTGCCCGTCCCGCAGGTGCGGCGGCACCAGCCCCGACTTCCCAGCGGACACGTCGGCCATGGCCGCGCCGAGGGCGGCGATCACCGCGCCCGACTTCGGCGCGGTCGCCAGGTGGATCGTGGCCTGCGCCAATGCGAGCCGGGCCTCCGGCATGCCGATGAGCTGGACGGCCTGCGCGGCCGCGGTCGCGGTCTGCAGCGCGGTCGGATCGGCCATGCCGATGTCCTCGCTCGCGTGCACCACCAACCGGCGGGCGATGAAGCGCGGGTCCTCGCCCGCGGTGATCATCCTGGCCAGGTAGTGCAGCGCGGCGTCCACGTCCGAGCCGCGGATCGACTTGATGAACGCGCTGATCACGTCGTAGTGCTGGTCGCCGTCCCGGTCGTAGCGCACGGCCGCCTTGTCGACGCTCGCCTCGACGGTCTCGAGGTCGACCACGGCGGAGCCGTCCTCGGCAGGCGAATCGAGCGCCGCACCCGCGGCCGCCTCCAGCGCGGTCAGGGCACGCCTGGCATCGCCCGAGGCCAGCCGCACGAGATGGTCGCGCGCCTCGTCCGTCAGGCTGACCGAACCGCCCAGCCCACGCGGATCCGCGACGGCCCGGTCGAGGAGCGCGCGGATGTCGGCCTCGGTGAGCGAGTGCAACTGCAGGACCAGCGACCGGGACAGCAGCGGCGACACGACCGAGAACGAGGGGTTCTCGGTGGTGGCCGCGACCAACAGCACGATCCGGTTCTCCACCGCGGCGAGCAGCGCGTCCTGCTGGGTCTTGGAGAATCGGTGCACCTCGTCGATGAAGAGCACGGTCTGCTCCCCCGCGGTGAGTCGCCTCCGAGCCAGGTCGATCACCGCACGGACGTCCTTCACACCCGCCGACAGCGCGGACAACGCCTCGAACCGACGGCCGGTCGCCCGCGAGATCAGGGAGGCGAGGGTGGTCTTGCCGGTGCCGGGCGGGCCGTAGAGCATCACCGACGCCGCGCCCGAGCCGTCCACGAGCCTGCGCAGCGGGGCGCCGGGCCCGAGCAGGTGTCCCTGCCCCACCACCTCGTCGAGGCTCACCGGGCGCATCCGAACCGCGAGCGGCGCGTCCGGGCGCACCGGCGGCATTCCCGCGGTCACCGGCCCCGCGTGATCCGCGGGCTCCCCTGGGGCCGCGAACAGCCCCGCGTCCGCGCCACCGTCGGTTGATCCCAGCCAATCGCTCACGGGTCGACGCTACTAAAGGGCACCGACGCGACCACTCTCGACCGCACCAGGACGACGAGGCAGCAAACGTCAGATGAACATCCGGCCGCCCGGGCCGCCACGTGTTGAACGGACGTCCAAGTTCGGCTGTGATCTTCGGGTGTCTGACAACTGGCTTCCCGACCGCACCACCCTGCCGAGCCTGAGCAGGCGGACCCTACTGAAGAGCTCCGCCGTGCTCGCGGGCGCAGGCATCACCGTCGCGGCCGCAGGCACCGCAGGCGCCGCGCCCAACGCGGGCACCATCGGCTTCGCGCACGGCGTCGCCTCCGGCGACCCGCTCCCCGACCGCGTGATCATCTGGACCCGCGTCACCCCCTCCGCCCATGCGCAGCCCGGATCGGGTGTCGGCGAGCAGGTCCCGCTGTCCTGGGAGGTGGCGACCGACCCCGGCTTCACATCCATCGTGCGCAGCGGCAGTATCACCGTCGGCCCCGAGACGGACCACACCGCCAAGGTCGACGTCACCGGGCTGAGCCCCGCGACCGCCTACCACTACCGCTTCACCGCCCGCGGCGGCGCGGTCGCCGGTCAGGTGTCCCCGGTCGGGCGCACCCTCAGCGCACCCGCGAACGACGCGGACATCCAGCGGCTGCGGTTCGGCGTGGTGTCCTGCTCGAACTGGGAGGCCGGTTATTTCTCCGCGTACCGCCACCTGGCGCAGCGCGAAGACCTGGACGCGATCCTGCACCTCGGCGACTACATCTACGAGTACGGCCGCGGTGAGTACGGAGGGCGCAACGGTGCGGTCCGCCCGACCGACCCGGCGCACGAGATCGTCTCCCTCGCCGACTACCGGATCCGGCACGCCCAGTACAAGACCGACCCGGACCTGATGGCCCTGCACGCCCGACTGCCGTTCATCGCGACCTGGGACGACCACGAGTCCGCCGACAACGCCCACAAGGGCGGTGCCGAGAACCACAACCCCGCCACCGAGGGCGACTGGGCCGCCCGCAAGGCCAACTCCACCCGCGCCTACTTCGAGTGGATGCCCGTGCGGGCCACCGGGTCCGGCACCGAGGTGACGCTGTACCGGCGCTTCCGGTTCGGCAACCTCGCGGAGATCTCCATGCTCGACCTGCGCACCTACCGCGACGAGCAGACCACCGCCAGCGACGGGCGCAAGGTGGACTCGCCCGACCGGACCATCACCGGCCGCGCCCAGATGGACTGGCTCACCAAGGGAATCGTGTCCTCACCGACCCGATGGAAGGTGGTCGGCAACCCCGTCATGATCGCGCCCACCCTGGTGCCGCCCCTGGACACCAGGACCACCAAGGCGCTCACCGACCTGATCGGAGTGCCCCAGGCAGGCATTCCGTTCGGCACCGACGCGTGGGACGGCTACGCCGCCGACCGCAGGCGGCTGTACGACGCGATCGCCGCGGCGGGAGTCGACAACACGGTCTTCCTGACCGGCGACGTCCACACCTCCTGGGCTTGCGACCTTCCCCTTGACGCCGCGAACTACCCGGCGGGCCCCACGATCGGCACAGAATTGGTGGTTCCGTCGGTGACCTCCCCGAACATGGACGACTCACTGGGGGTACCGCCCCGCACCGCCAGCCTCGCGGCGGAGGAGGCGTACAAGGCGGTCAACCGGCACGTCCGGTACCTCGACTTCGACTCGCACGGGTACGGAGTGTTCGAGGTCGCGACCTCAGGGGCGCAGATGGACTGGTTCTACATCAGTGACCCGCTCGACCCCAATGCGACCGTGCGCCATGGGGCGAGCTACCGGGTCGCGGACCGCGCCCAACGCACGCTCCCGGTCGGTGCACCTCTCGACCCCACCACCCACCGGACGGGCGCGTGAGCTCCCTGCCGCCCGCACCAGGACGACATGACGGCGAACGTCAGATGAACATCAGGCGATCGGGCCCGTTATCGATTGAACACACGTCCATGTTCGGCTGTGATCCTCGGGTGTCTGACAACTGCCTTCCCGACCACACCACGATGCCGAGCGTGAGCAGGCGCACCCTGCTGAAGAGCTCCGCCGTTCTTGCCGGCGCGGGCCTCACCGTCGCCGCCGCGGGCGCTGCCGCCGCCGCACCCGCCGCACCCGGCGCGCCCGCCGTCGGCTTCGCGCACGGCATCGCCTCCGGAGACCCGCTCCCCGACCGGGTCATCATCTGGACGCGAGTCACCCCGACCGCCGACGCGCTACCCGGATCCGGTGCGGGACCGTCGATCTCGCTGGAATGGCAGGTCGCCACCGACCCCGGCTTCACCTCCGTCGTGCGCAGTGGCACCGTGACCACGGACGCCGATACGGACCACACCGCCAAGGTCGACGTCACCGGACTGAAGCCCTCGACCGCCTACCACTACCGCTTCACCGCCCGCGGCGGCGCGGTCTCCGGCCAGGTCTCCCCCGTCGGCCGCACCCGCACCGCACCGGCCGACGACGCGGACCTGGACCGGCTGCGGTTCGGCGTGGTGTCCTGTTCCAATTGGGAGGCAGGCTATTTCGGGGCCTACCGTCACCTCGCCCAGCGCGAGGACCTGGACGCGATCCTGCACCTCGGCGACTACATCTACGAGTACGGCCGTGGTGAGTACGGAGGGCGCAACGGTGCGGTCCGGCCGCACGAACCGGCACACGAGATCGTCTCCCTCGCCGATTACCGGATCCGGCACGCCCAGTACAAGACCGATCCGGACCTGATGGCCCTGCACGCCCGGATCCCGTTCATCGCGACCTGGGACGACCACGAGTCCGCGGACAACTCCTTCGACGGCGGCGCGGAAAACCACGACCCCGCCACCGAGGGCAACTGGGCCACCCGCAAGGCCGGTTCCGCGCGCGCCTATTTCGAGTGGATGCCGGTGCGGGTCACCGGGTCCGGTACCGAGGTGACGCTGTACCGGCGATTCCGGTTCGGCAATCTGGCGGAGATCTCGATGCTCGACCTGCGCACCTACCGCGACGAGCCTGCCGCGTCGGGGGCCGGTTGGCGCAAGGTGGACTCCCCAGACCGGACCATCACCGGCCGTGCCCAGATGGACTGGCTCACCAAGGGCATCGTGTCCTCACCCACGCAGTGGAAGGTGGTCGGCAACCCGGTGATGATCGCGCCCTGCCTGTTCCCGCCGCTGGACGCCAAGACCACGGCGGCGCTCACCGACATGGTCGGGCTGCCCGATGCGGGTGTTCCGTACAACACCGACCAGTGGGACGGCTACTCCGCCGACCGTCGCCGGCTGTTCGACTCGATCACCAACGCGGGTGTCGACAACACGGTCTTCCTGACCGGTGACATCCACACCTCCTGGGCCTGCGACCTGCCGATCGACGCCGCGAACTACCCGGGCGGCGCCACGGTGGGCACCGAGTTCGTGGTGCCGTCCGTGACCTCCCCGAACATCGACGAGACGCTGGGTGTGCCTGCGCGGACCGTCAGCGTCGCGGCGGAGGAGGGTTTCAAGGCGGTCAACCGGCACGTCCGGTACGTCGAACTCGACTCCCACGGTTACGGCGTGTTCGAGATCGCCACCGCAGGCTCGCAGATGGACTGGTTCTACGTCAGCGACCCGATCGACCCCAACGCGACCGTGCGCCATGCGGCGAGCTACCGGGTCGAGGACGGTGCCCAGCGCACGCTCCCGGTCGGCGCACCGCTCGACCCCGCCTCCTACCGACCGGGCGCATGAGCAACCCGGTCCGCCCCGCGCAGATGACGCAGGGCGGACCGGGCCGCGTTGTACCCGGACATCCCGTGCGGGACATGGGCGTACGCGTACAGGGGATGCACATCGCCCAGTGAGCCGGTCCCCGAGGATCCGGCCAGGTCGCCGAGCTCATGGACCCTCCTCGCGACGGACGTCCTTACGTCCAGTACGTCGCGAGCCGCTCCGCCACCTCGCGGGCATGCGCGGCCACGTCGGGGGCCCCGGCATGGTCGGCGCAGGACGCGAGCGTGTTCCACCGCGCGATCAGCGCCTTCGAACGCGGTAGCGACAGGTGGTGCTCCCTCGCGGCCGCGATCCGCTCGTGGTCGTCGGGCAGGAACCAGTAGGTCGAGAGCCAGACCCAGATCAGCTGGGCCTCGAGCATCCTGGCGCAGAGCACCTCGTCGTCGGCGAGCTGCGGCCACATCCCGACCACCTCGGCGCGCCAGGCCTCGGCCATCGCAGCCGAACGTTCCGGCGACAGTTCGACCCCGCACAGGCAGCCGGGGAACGACACCAGGGCGTAGGCGATGTCGAGCGTCGCATCGCGGAACCCGCCCCACTCGTAGTCCAGGAAGCGCACCCCGGCATCGTTGACGATGATGTTGTCCGGGCAGAGGTCGGACGGGCTGAAGGCGCGGTAGCGGCCGCCGTCGAAGAGACGCGCGGCCTTCCCGACGCGATCGACGATGTCCTGGCCGACCTCGATGCCGAGCTCGCGGCGCAGCAACGCCGGCACCTTCGGGGCCGAGGCGACCACCTGCTCGGAGATGCTGTTGCCGAAGTGCGGCACGTCGGCGCGGCGCAGCAGCGCGGTGAAGTCCTCCTCGCGCCCCACGGTCGCGGCGTGCATCCGGCCGATCGCCTGAGCCAGCGCCATCAGCGAGTTGGTGACCGACGCCTCGTCGGCCTGCTGGAGCAGTTCGGCGATGGGGGTGGCGTCACCGAGGTCGGTGAGCACCAGGAGTCGAGCGTCGAGGTCGTAGGCGATCAGTTCCGGGCCCGGCCTGCTGTCGGTCGCCAGCGCGGTCGCGAACTGGTACGACACGGCCTCGCGGAGGAAGGCGGTGTCCATCACGCGCGGCTCGTCGGCGGGCAGCGCCGCGTAGGCGGCGATGCGCCTGGCCTCGGCCTCCGGGGACAGCTCGCGGACCTGCTTGATCACCAATGTGCGTGGCAGCGAGAAGGGATTCTCGGCGCAGCGGACGCGCAGCACGACCGTGCGGCCGCTGCCGCCCAGATCGATGGGGTCAACGAGGGTGACCGGAGCTCCGGTACGTCGCTCCAGCAGCTGCTCGGCTGCTGCGACTACCTCTGAAACGGGGTCGGCCAATAGTGCGGTCATCGCCGTCCAACCTACCCGTCCCGGGCCCGCAGCGGGCCCCCTCGGTCGCCCGTCCGGTCGGTTACCACTGGACCCGCCATCCGGACCTGCAGAAACAGACCGATCCGTACGAAGAATTGTGGTGGGTGGCGAGCCGACACCCGCCACCACCGACTCCAGCGGTCCGAGGGTGATCGCCCACGAACCGCTGGAGTCCTCAGCGTTGTCCGGTCAGGAAGCCGGCGTATCCGTCTCCGGCTTACCCTTCGGCTCCGGCTTGGCGTCGATGCCCGACTCCTTACGCTGCAGCGGGGTGATCGGCGCAGGCGCGTCGGTGAGCGGGTCGACTCCGCCGCCCGACTTCGGGAAGGCGATGACCTCGCGGATCGAGTCCATCCCGGCGAGCAGCGCGGTGATGCGGTCCCAGCCGAACGCGATGCCGCCATGCGGGGGCGCGCCGTACGAGAAGGCGTCGATGAGGAAGCCGAACTTGTCCTCCGCCTCCTCGTGGTCGATCCCCATCACCTTGAAGACACGTTCCTGAATGTCCTTGCGGTGGATACGAATACTGCCGCCACCGATCTCGTTGCCGTTGCAGACGATGTCGTACGCGTAGGCCAGCGCCGTACCGGGATCGGTGTCGAAGGTGTCCATCGACTCGGGCTTGGGCGAGGTGAAGGCGTGGTGCACCGCAGTCCACGCGCTGTAGCCGAGGGCGACGTCACCGCTGGCGGTGGCGTCGGCGGTCGGCTCGAACATCGGCGCGTCGACGACCCACACGAAGGCCCACGCGTTCGGGTCGATGAGGTCCTGCTTGCGCGCGATCTCGCCGCGGGCGGCACCCAGCAGGGCGCGCATCTGCTTCGTCGGGCCCGCCGCGAAGAAGATGCAGTCGCCCGGCTTGGCACCGACGTGCGCGGCGAGACCCTCGCGCTCCGCGTCGGTCAGGTTCTTGGCGACCGGACCGGTAAGTTCCCCGTCCTCACCGATGAGGACGTACGCCAGGCCCTTGGCGCCGCGCTGCTTCGCCCACTCCTGCCAGCCGTCGAGCTGACGCCTCGGCTGGCTGGCGCCTCCCGGCATCACGACGGCGCCGACGTACTCGGCCTGGAACACCCGGAACGTGGTGTCCTTGAAGAACTCCATGCACTCCACGAGCTCGAGCCCGAAACGCAGGTCCGGCTTGTCGGAACCGAAGCGGCGCATCGCCTCCGCGTAGGTCATCCGCTGGATCGGGGTGCTGATCTGGTGGCCGATCAGCTTCCACACGTTGGTGAGGATCTCTTCGGCGAGGTGGATGACGTCGTCCTGCTCGACGAAGCTCATCTCGATGTCGAGCTGGGTGAACTCCGGCTGCCGGTCGGCACGGAAATCCTCGTCCCGGTAGCAGCGCGCGATCTGGTAGTAGCGCTCGATGCCGCCGACCATCAGGAGCTGCTTGAACAGCTGCGGGCTCTGCGGCAGCGCGTAGAAGCTGCCGGGCTGCAGTCGCGCGGGAACCAGGAAGTCGCGGGCACCCTCGGGGGTGGACCGGGTCAGGGTGGGGGTCTCGACCTCGACGAACTCGTGGTGCGCCAGCACCTCGCGGGCCGCCGCGTTCACCTTCGAGCGAAGCCGGATCGCCTGACCCGGACCCTCGCGACGCAGGTCGAGGTAGCGGTGCTTGAGGCGCGCCTCCTCGCCGACCTGGTCGTCGAGCTGGAACGGCAACGGGGCGCTCTCGTTCAGCACCTCGAGCGCGGTCGCGTTGACCTCGATCGCACCGGTCGGGATCTCGAAGTTCTGATTGCCCTCCGGCCGGACCTCGACGCTGCCGGTGATCTTGACGCAGTACTCGGCGCGCAGGCGATGGGCCTGCTCGGCGACCTCGCCCTCACGGAAGACCACCTGGGAGACCCCGGAGGCGTCGCGCAGATCGATGAAGATCACTCCGCCGTGATCGCGACGCCTGGCAACCCATCCGGTGAGGGTGACGGTTTGATCGGCGTGCTCGGCTCGCAGCGAGCCGGCGAGGTGGGTGCGCAGCACGGGGTTCCTTCCACAGTTATCCAGCGACTTCTCAGTTGGTGCGATCCTACGGAGAGACATGCAGAAGACATAACCGCGCAGTCGGAACTTTGCGCGCGATCGCGTGTAAAGCTGTATCCGCAGTTCCTCGACTTCGAACGAAAGCGATGACGATGACCTTCAACGAGGGTGCGCGGATGGACTCGGGGCGCGTGACGGTCGGCGGCGGCCACCGCGGCGGAGGCGGTCGGGGCGGCAAGGCTGCGCTCGGTGGCGGCCTCGGCGGACTGGTGGTGCTCGTGTTGGCCCTGCTGCTCGGCGGCAACCCGGGTTCGCTGCTCGGCGGACTGACCGGCGCCTCCGATTCCGCCCAACTGGGTACCGGCTCACTGTCGGAAGTACAGAACTGCGAGACCGGAGCGGACGCCAACCGGGACGTGAACTGCCGAGTCAAGTTCACTGTCGGCAGCCTCGACTCGGTATGGGGCGAGGAACTGCGGAAGCAGACGGGTGTCCGCTACGCCGAGCCCGGCGTCATGCTCTTCTCCGGCGCGGTGAACACCGGCTGCGGCAACGCCACCAGCGACGTCGGCCCGTTCTACTGCCCGGCCGATTCCACCGCCTACTTCGACACGAGCTTCTTCCAGCTGCTGGTGGACCAGTTCGGTTCGAGCGCGGGCCCGCTCGCGCAGGAGTACGTCGTCGCGCACGAGATCGGCCACCACATCCAGAATCAGCTCGGCGACATCGGCCGTGCGCAGGCAGACCCGAAGGGCGCCGAGTCCGGGGCGGTGCGAACCGAGCTGCAGGCCGACTGCTACGCGGGAGTCTGGGCGCACTACGCGGACACCAAGCCGGCCCCCGGCGGCGGTGCACCGTTCCTCAACAAGCTGAGCGAGAACGACATCAAGGACGCCCTGTCCGCCGCCTCCTCGGTGGGCGACGACCGGATCCAGCAGGCCTCCAGCGGCCGGGTGAACCCGGAGGGCTGGACGCACGGCTCCTCGCAGCAGCGGATGAAATGGTTCGCCACCGGCTACAAGACCGGGCAGGTCAGCGCCTGCAACACCTACGCGGCCCGCGACCTGAACAACCCCGCCGCGCTGACCCCGTAGTCAGCCCCGACCCGGCTACTCGGCGGGCGGGACGGGTTCGGTCTGCAGATCGTGGATGAGTTCGTAACGGCGACCATAGGTTTCGACCAACGACTGGATCACCGCGACGACAGGGACGGACACCAGCGCGCCGATCGCCCCGAACAGCGACGCCCCGACGATCACCGAACCGAAGGCGACGGCCGGGTGGATCGACACCGTCTTGGACGTGATGCGCGGATGCAGCAGGTAGTTCTCGACCTGCTGGTACGCCGTCCCGAAGACCACCACCCACACGCCGTCCATCGGCTGGGCCGCGGCGGCGATGATCGCGGGCAGCGCGATCGCCAGGTAGGTGCCGAGGGTCGGGATGAACTGCGAGACCACGCCGGTCCAGATGGCCAGCGGGAGCCAGTACGGCACACCGATCGCCATCAGGAAGATGCCGGTGGCGACGGCGCTCACCGCCGCCAGGATCAATCGGGACACCACGTAGCCGCCTGCCTTTTCTACGGAGATCTCCCACACGGTGGAGATGACCTGCTGCTGCCGGGCAGGGAACCAACTCGAGATCGTCCGGCGCAGCGCCGGACCCTGGGCGGACATGTAGAACACGAACAGCAGCAGCGTCATCGCCTGGAACACGACCCCGAGCAATGACGACACCACCCCGAGCACACCAGGCGTGAAGCGTTGCGCGAGTTCGCGAATGGTGTCCGGGGTGAGCTTGATCAGGTCCTCGCCGGTCGAGAAGTTGGTGTCGAAGGTCCGGTTGGCCCACTCCGTCAGCCGCGAGACGGCGCCGGGCAACGCGGTGAGCAACTGGGCGAGCTGCTCCGCCAGCAGCGTGCCGAACACCGCAAGGAACGCGATCGAGAACAGCAGCATGCTGACCAGCACCAGCCCGGTACCCGCGCCGCGGCGCCAGCCACGACGTTCGAACCAGTCGACCACCGGTTCGATGGTGACACTGAACAGCCATGCCAGGAAGAGCATGCCGAGGAACCCCCGCAGGTTGTGCAGCAGCCAGCCGAGCACCTGGTAGCCCGCGACGGCGAGGAGAACGTAGAGGATTGCGGTCCGCAGCCATCGGCGATAGGTGGCCGCGGGTTCGGGCGCCCGCCGTGCGTTCGGTTCGCTGTCGTCGGTCATCGCACACTCCGTGGTCGGATGGTCGTGCCGCTACAGCGGAAATGTACTCGCCGACCATCCACGCGCGGGCACCAAACAGGTCGTCACGGCGCGCTGACGCAGGCGGTGGCCTCGGTGAGGTCCGCGGGCATCGCGGCCTCGACTATCGCGGTGGCCCTGGCACTCGCGTCGGCGTTGACGATGTCGTCCGCGATGGACGGCGACGCGGAGTCGAGGTCCGCGAGCTCCACCAGGACGTACCGGTGGTCACGTCCCCCGAACCCCGTCGAATGTCGGATGGTCCTGTCCCCCGTCGTCATCCAGCCCTGCTTGATCCCGGGTCCACCCCACCGCTCCAGCGTTGCCCAGACCCCGAATTCCTGGTCGAATCCGTCGGCGGCCACGGGCGCGACCGCCTGGAGCCCGGCGATCATGATCTGCCGCGCGGGCTCTTCGAGGCCGCCGCGCCCGGAGAGCAGACCGTCGTAATAGCGGGCGATATCGGCGGCCGTGACGGTGGTGTCCCACCAGGCGCCGTCCGCCGAGGTCGCGGACAACGCGTAGCGCTCGGCTACGCGTTCGACCACCGCGGGGCCGCCGCCGAGCGTCCACAACAGCTCGGCCGCGCCGTCATCGGAGGTGGCGAGCATGGACACGACCCCGGCCAGCATCTCGCCGTCGATCGCCGCCCACCTTGCCGCGCTGCGATGGAGGTAGTCGTCGGCGATGAACAGCTTTGCCAGCGACGCGGCCGGGAAACTCACGGCCCTGTCGCCCGCGCCCAGGTAGACGCCGGTCTCTCGGTCCACGTAGGCGATCCCGACGACGTCACCGTCCGCCGCTGCCGCCTCGACCGTGGTCGCGAGCGCATCGGGGAACGGTTCGCACGGGCCCTCGCCCTCGGATCGCGACGACTGGACCGCAGGCGCGGACGACCATCCGGTCGCTGCTGTCTCACCGGAGGTCAGGCCCGCGCAGATCGCTACCGCGAGAGCGCCGCCCATCGCCCCGCGAACCAATCCCGAGCGGGAGCACCCGGACATATCGCGACCTTTGATGCAAAGTATTTCCCTGCTACCACTATAGGATTCGGCGTTGCCTCAGAACAGCGTCAGCGCAGGCGCAGTACCCGCCCCGACCAGCTCGCGAGCGCGCGGGGGCTCGGACTCCTGGCGTCGCTCCGAGCGACCGCCCAGCCCGTACTTCTCGACGATGGGTCCCACCCGCTCCCGGAGCCACGCCTGATACTCCGGGGTCACGTACGCGCCACGGCCGTAGAGCTGGCGGTACCTACGGATCAGCGCGGGGTGTTCCTCGGCCAGCCAGTTCAGGAACCAGCCCCTGGTACTGCCCCGAAGGTGCATCGGGAACACCGTCACCCCGGTCGCGCCCGCCTCGGCGATCGCGCCGAGCAGCGCATCGAGCTGTCGCGAGGTGTCGGTGAGGTACGGGATCACCGGGGCCACCATCACGTTGCAGTCGAAGCCCGCGTCGGTGATCGCCCTGATCAGTTCCAGCCGGGCCTTCGGCGACGGCGTGCCCGGTTCGATCGCCTTCTGCAGGTCCGGGTCCCCGATCGCGAGCGAGACCCCGATCCCCACCGGAACCTGCCGCGCCGCCAGCGTGAGCAGGGGCAGGTCCCGGCGCAGGAGGGTGCCCTTGGTGAGGATCGAGAACGGCGTGCCCGACTCCGCGAGCGCCCCGATGATCCCCGGCATGAGCCGGTAGCGCCCCTCCGCCCGCTGGTACGGATCCGTGTTGGTGCCGAGCGCGACATGCTCGTGCTTCCACGACCGACGGGCCAGCTCGCGCCTCAGCACGGCGGCCACGTTGGTCTTCACCACGACCTGGCTGTCGAAGTCCTGGCCCGCGTCCAGGTCGAGATACTCGTGGGTCGGCCTGGCGAAGCAGTATCGGCACGCGTGGGAGCAGCCGCGAAACGCATTGACGGTGAAGCGGAATGGCAGCGTGGACTCGTCGGGCATCTTGTTCAGCGCGGACTTGCAAAGCACCTCGTGGAAGGTGATGCCCTCGAACTCGGGCGTCTGTACAGTGCGGACGAGCCCGGCACGGGCGAGTCCGGGAAGGGCGCCGTCGTCGGCGTCGAGAGCCTGCCCCTGCCATCGCATATACAGAGTCGAACATGTGTTCTAGGTGCTGTCAAGTGCGCTCGCGGGCAACCGACATCACCGCACCGCGGTCGTTACACTCCGGCGATGAGCCCGCGCCGGACCACCTCCCGCACGTCCGTCTCCCGCCTCGCCACTCTCACCTCGATCGCGCTCCTCGCCTCGCTCACCCTCACCCAGCCCGCGGCCGCCGATCCCGCCACCGCCGCGGCCTGCGGCGCCCCACTGTCCGCCGCCGAGGCGGGCACCGTCGCCGCGCTGTCCGACACCACCACGATCACCGCGACCGCGTCGATGGACCGACTCGAGGAGGAGGTGGTCCGCCAGCAACGGATCTCCGACATCCTGGTCTCGCACGGCGACCGGCGCGGACTGTTCGGCATCGGACTCGACGCCGTTGTGCAACGGGCCGTCATGCCGTTGCAACGCGACCCGGCCGCCTTCGTCACCCCCGAGTGGGCCCATGCGATCAGCATCGATCTGCTGCGCCGCTACCTGGACAACGTCCACGCCGAGTTCACCGGCGCCCCAACCGAACCCGCCTGGCAGCGCTACTTCGCGCTGAGCAGGGACTGCACCCTGTCCCCCGCCCGAGTCGCCATGATCGGCTACAACGCGCACCTGACGGTCGACCTCGCGCGGGCCGTCGCCGCAACAGGCACCACCGAGCGGAACGTGGCCGACTACTACAAGATCGTCGACTCCATCGCCACCGACGGCGACGCGATCGTCACCAGGACGAAGGCCGTGTACGGCGCCGATCTGGGCCCCCTGTGGCGGTTCTACTTCCTCGGCGAGGGTCTCGATCGGATCGCGGGCGAGGGCGTGGCCTCCGAACTGTTGCTGCGCGCCGCCGACAGCGGCTACAACACCCTCACCCTCGCCAACGGTTTCGCGCTGCAGAATCCGCAGACGGCACCCGCCGCGACCGCGGAGATGGAGGCGCTCTGGGCCACCGCCGACGGCGCGATCGAATTGCTCACCCGACTCGGCGGCCTCTGACAGAATCCAGGGATGACCTCGGCAGTCGAACCGCAGGTGGCGCCCGTGACGACCGATGTACTGATCGTGGGGGCAGGCCCGGTCGGGTTGACGCTGGCGGTGGAGCTGCGCAGGCGCGGCGTCGACGTGATCGTCGTCGACCGCCTCACCGAGCGTGCGCCCTACGCGAAGGCGGTCGGCATCCAGCCGCGCACCGTCGAGGTCTGGGACGCGATGGGGGTGGTCCGGCCCGCACTCGACGCGGCGACCACGATGCGCGGTCAGCTCGTGTACGTCAACGGCGTCAATGTCGCCCAGCTCGACCCCACCCTGCCCGAGGAGATCCCGTACGGGTTCCTCGCGCTCCCGCAGTGCGAGACCGAAAGGGTCCTCGGCGAGGCACTGGAGGGTCTCGGCGGCCAGGTCACCAGGGGCACCGAACTCACCGGGTTCGAACAGGATCCGTCCGGGGTCCACGCGACCGTCAGGGACGGATTCGGGGAGTTCACCGTCGAGTCGCAATACCTGGTCGGCTGCGACGGTGCGCACAGCCTGGTCCGCAAGGGGTTGGGAATCTCCTTCGAGGGCGGCGCCTTCGCCGAGGAGTACATGCTCGCGGACGTCGAGGTGGACTGGACGATGCCCGCCGGGTATGGCGTCCGGGCTACGCATCAGACCGACGGCGTCACCGACGACCTGATGGTCTGCATCCCCCTGCCCGGACACAAGCGCTACCGGATCTCGATGCTCGTCCCCGACGAACTCGCCACTGCGCCTCCTGGTTCCGGCGAGGTCGCACACGGCCTCGAGGGTGGTCGTCGACCCGAGCTGCGGCACGTGCAGGCCGTGCTCGACCGGCTCTCACCCCAGCCGACGACCGCGAGCAGCCTGCGGTGGTCCTCCGTCTTCCGGATCAGCCACCGGCTGGCGGGCCGGTACGGCATCGGCCGGGTGTTCCTGGCGGGCGACGCCGCGCACATCCACCCGCCCACCGGCGCGCAGGGCATGAACACCGGCGTCCAGGACGCGTACAACCTCGGCTGGAAGCTGGCGCTGGCCGTCACCGGTTCGGCGGCGCCATCGCTCCTCGACAGCTATCACGAGGAGCGGCACCCGGTCGGCGAGGAGGTGGTGGGGCGCACCGTCAAGAGCGCGAGGGAGGGCATCGGCGCGGACATGGCCGACCCCGCCGAGGTGATCGTGCGGGAGGCCCAACTCCTCGTCGGATATCCCTCGAGCCCGCTGGTCGGCACCGGGTCGGGAGCGACCGACGTGGTCCCCCGCCCTGGTGACCGCGCACCAGATGCCGCCGGCCTGCGCCAGGACAGCGTCGCGTTCCCGATCCGCCTGCACGAACTGTTCCGTCACCCCGGCCACACGCTGCTGCTGTGGGCATCCGACGCCAGGGACGCCGAGACGCAGCACGCTCTCGCCGCCGAGGTGACCGGCCGTTTCGGCCTGGCGGTGCGCAGCCACGTCATCGTCGCCGGGGATGTCGACCTGCCCACCGTCTCGGGGATCATCCTGCGCGACGCCGACGGCAGGTTCGCCGACGGCTACGGCGCCGGCGACCGAACCGGGTACCTCGTCCGCCCGGACGGCTATATCGGGTACCGCTCGGACGAGATCACCCTCGCCGTTCTCGCCGACAATCTCTCCCGCACGCTGCGCTGACCTTTCGCGCGCGAAGAGGTGCCGCCGACTCTCACCCGATACGGGTGATGCACATCACGGGCACCCCTAGCAGCGTCGGAACCGCGACATTTCCGACGCCGGACTCATATCGGCACCGGGCGAACGCATCCGACCGCACACGCGAGGAGCGAACGATGGCGGACAGCAAACCAAACATCCTGGTGATCTGGGGCGATGACATCGGCATCACCAATCTCAGCTGCTACAGCGACGGGCTGATGGGATACCGGACACCGAACATCGACCGCCTCGCCGACGAGGGCATGAAGTTCACCGACTCCTACGGCGAGCAGAGCTGCACGGCGGGTCGCGCCTCGTTCATCACGGGTCAGAGCGTGTACCGCACCGGCATGAGCAAGGTCGGTATCCCGGGTGTCGACATCGGGCTGTCAGGCGAGGACCCCACCATCGCGGAGCTGCTCAAGCCGCTCGGGTACGCCACCGGGCAGTTCGGGAAGAACCATCTCGGCGACCTCAACAAGTACCTCCCGACCGTGCACGGGTTCGACGAGTTCTTCGGCAACCTCTACCACCTCAACGCCGAGGAGGAACCCGAGCTGCCCGACTTCCCCAGCGCGCTCGACTATCCCAAACTCCACGAGCTCGTCGCCCCGCGCGGTGTCCTGCACTGCTGGGCCACCGAGGAGGACGCAGGCGAGGTCGATCCGCGCTACGGACCGCTCGGGAAGCAACGCATCGAGGACACGGGGCCGCTGAGCAAGAAGCGGATGGAGACCATCGACGACGAGACGGTCTCCGCGGCAATCGACTTCATCACGCGGCAGAAGGAATCGGAGACACCGTTCTTCGTGTGGATGAACACCACGCACATGCACCTGCGGACCCACACGAAACCGGAGAGCGTGGGCCAGGCCGGGCACTGGCAGTCGCCGTACCACGACACCATGATCGACCACGACAAGCATGTCGGCAGGCTGCTCGACGCGGTCGACGAGCTGGGCCTCACCGAGGACACGATCGTCATCTACAGCACCGACAACGGACCACACGCCAATACCTGGCCGGACGGCGCGACCACGCCGTTCCGCAGCGAGAAGGACACCAACTGGGAGGGCGCCTTCCGCATTCCCGAGGTGATCCGCTGGCCGGGCAAGATCCCCGCGGGCAGCGTGTCCAACGAGATCGTCCAGCACCACGACTGGCTGCCGACCTTCCTGGCCGCCGCGGGCGCGCCCGGGGTCGTCGAGCAACTGAAGACCGGGCACACCGCAGGCGAGAAGACGTTCCAGGTGCACATCGACGGCTACAACCTGCTGCCGTATCTCACCGGCGAGGTCGAGACGTCCCCACGCCGGGGGCTGATCTACTTCTCCGACGACTGCGACGTGCTCGGTATTCGTTTCGACAACTGGAAGATCGTGTTCATGGAGCAGCGGGCGCAGGGCACTCTCGGGCTGTGGGCGGAGCCGTTCACTGCGCTGCGGGTACCCAAGGTGTTCAACCTGCGCACCGACCCATTCGAGCGGGCCGACATCACCTCGAACACCTACTGGGACTGGTTCCTCGACCACGACTACATCACCATCTACGGCACCTTCATCACCAGTCAGTTCCTCGAGACCTTCAAGGAGTTCCCCCCGAGGCAGGAACCGGCCAGCTTCACCATCGACCACGCGGTGGCGAAGCTGCACGCCTTCCTGGCGAGGGACTGACCGGCGTGGGGGCAGATCTGAGTTCATGGGCGGACGGATCGACCCGGTCAGCGATCGTCGACTTCGTCGAGCGGGTCACCACCGTTGGCGGCCCCGACTTCGTCGAACCAACGGACCGGGTGGCCGTCTTCGACAACGACGGCACGCTCTGGTGCGAGAAGCCGATGCCCATCCAGCTCGATTTCACCGTCCGGCGCTTCGCCGAGATGGCCGCGGCTGATCCGGCGCTCCAGCAGAAGCAACCCTGGAAGGCGGCCAACGAGCACGACCTCCGGTGGCTCGGCGCGGCGATGGTCAAGCACTACAACGGTGACGACGGCGATCTGAAGCTGCTGATGGGCGCGGTCACCGAGGCCTTCGATTCCGTCACGGTGGAGAACTACGACGCTCGGGTCCGCGCCTTTTTCGCCGGTGCCGACCACCCGACGCTCGGCCGCCCCTACCGGGGCTGCGGATACGCGCCGATGGTCGAGCTCCTGCGCTACCTGGAGGCGAACGGCTTCGTGAACTACATCGCGTCCGGCGGTGATCGGGACTTCATGCGCCCGGTTGCGGGCGAGCTCTACGGGGTGCCGCCGGAACGCATCATCGGCAGCGCCCTCGGCCTCTCGTACCGGGAGGGGGCGGAGGCAACGGACCTGCTCTACAAGGCCGCGATGGACTTCTTCGACGACGGACCGGAGAAACCGATCCGGATCTGGAGCCGGATCGGGCGTCGGCCGATCCTGTCGGTCGGCAACTCCAACGGCGACCTGCCCATGCTCGCCTTCTCGGGGCAGCCCGACCGCCCGTCCCTGCGGGCCCTGATCCTGCACGACGACGCCGAACGCGAATTCGACTACGTCGCAGGAGCCGAGCAGGCCCTCGATCACGCACGAGAGAAGAACTGGACCGTGGTGAGCATGAAGAACGACTGGACGGACGTCTTCTCGTCGGCCGTCACCTGATCAGGCAGTAGGAAAGGCTTCGTTGGAAACCCAGATCGTCTCCGAGGTCCGGCGCGTCCCCGCCCAGACCTTCTCGATGGGCTCGGATCGGCACTACCGGGAAGAAGGCCCGGCGCATCGCGTCGCGGTCGACGCCTTCGCCATCGAGACCCACCAGGTCACCAACGCGCAGTTCGCGCGATTCACGCGGGACACCGGCTACGTCACGGTCGCCGAACGCCCGCTCGATCCCGCCGAGTTCCCAGGGGCTCCCGCCACGAACCTGCAACCGGGCTCGATGGTGTTCACGCCGACGCCGGGTCCCGTCGACCTCCGTCACCTCAGCCAGTGGTGGACCTGGACCGTCGGTGCGTCGTGGCAGCACCCGACCGGCCCCTGCTCGTCGACGGCAGGCCTGGAGCAGCATCCCGTCGTCCATGTCGCGCACGAGGACGCGGAATCGTATGCACGGTGGGCGGGCCGGTCGCTGCCCACCGAGGCGCAATGGGAGGCGGCGGCGCGGGGCGGCCTCGACGGCACCGATTTCACCTGGGGCGACGACCCCGAAACCGGATCCAGTCCGCTGGCGAACTACTGGCACGGGGATTTCCCGTGGCGCGCCGAGCCGGGATACGGCACCACCACCGCCGTCGGCAGCTACCCACCGAACGAGTACGGCCTCTGTGACATGGCGGGCAATGTGTGGGAATGGACCGCGGACTGGTACTCGGACCGGCACCCCGACACGACGGAGTCGTGCTGCGCCCCCCGCAACCCGCGCGGTCCCGGCCGGTCGGAGAGCTTCGACCCCCGCCAGCCACAGTTCCTGGTTCCCCGCAAGGTGATCAAGGGCGGCTCGTTCCTGTGCGCGGACAGCTACTGCCGACGGTATCGGCCCGCGGCCAGGAGGCCGCAGATGATCGACACCGGGATGAGTCACATCGGGTTCCGCTGCGTCGCGGCCGTTCCCGGTTCGTAGCAGGACCGCCACGGCGAGCGGCGCGGGCCTAGCTGTAGAGATTCGACGGCTGCTTGGTGACCTCCTCGATATCGGCCGCGGTGGCCTCGATCAATTGGTGGGACAGGTCCGCCAGTGCACGTGCGGTCGCCAGTTCGTCGCCGATCGCCGGGACATCGGCGTCCTCCGGGTTGAGCCTGGCCAACCCGACGCCGACCATCTCGGGCTTGTCGCCCGCGCCCAGCCGTGCCTTGGCCCGCGTTCGGCCGTCGTGCTCGTCGATGACGACGCTCACCGACCACTGCTTCACGTCCATCATGCTCACCTCCTCGAGTCACACCTCAACCATTGCAGGCGCGCGGCCACCCGTCGAGGGCGCGAGACCAGCGGCCCCTCAGCCGAGCGCCCCCGCAGCCAGCGCCGCCTTCCAACCGCCGTACTCACTGATGTCGCGGCCGCCTGACGCCGCGGCGTGATCGCAACCGAACCCGGTCCCCCAGCTCCCGTCGTCGAACTCGACGGCGCCGAGTTGCATCGGTGTCGGCAGCGCGGCGAGGAAGCGCCCGAGGGCTGCCGGGGAGAGCAGCCACTTCTCCCCCGCGATCGACACCCCGCCGTCGGCCACCCGGATCAGTCCGGGCTTGCGGGGCACGGTGTCCAGGGCCGTGAGCCGGTAGTTCGGCGCTGTCCACACCGGTCCGAGCCAGCGGGCGCCCAGCGCGGTGAGCTGATGCTCGAGCGGCTGGCCGAGCAGGTGGGCGCCGAACACCGCCAGTTCGACCGTCGGCGCGGCCGCCGCCGACCATCCCTCGACCACCGAACCGCTCACCATCCCCGCGATGTCCGCCGCGACCGCGTCCTCGAAGGCCCGCGCCAGCACGGTCACCCCGAAGTGCGCGGGTCCCGCGCTCCCGGCGGGCACCGCCACCGCGCACAGGTCGAAGAGATTGCAGAAGTTGGTGTAGGTCCCCATCCGAGAGTTCACCCCGATCGGGTCGGCCGCGACCTCGGCGATGGTCGGATGCTCCGGCGCGGTGGGGATCATCAGGGCGTCTATGCCCTCCAACCGCGCCATCGCCGTGGCGCGCAGCCGCGTCAGACGGTTTCGATCGGCGATCAGCCGATGCGCCTCGATCTCGCCTGCAGGCGAGACGATCGCCCGCACGGTCGGGTCGACGGCGTCGGGCCGCGAGTCCACGAACTCCCCGACGGCCGCATACCTCTCCGCCACCAGCGCCCCGTCGTAGAGGAGCCTGGCCGCCGCCAGGAACGGGTCGAGGTCGATCTCCACGATCTCGGTGCCGGATTCGGCCAGCGCGCGGACCGCCACGCCGAACGCCGCCGCCCAGTCGGCATCGAGGCCGGGTAGCTCGCGCGGCACGGCCACCCGCGGCCGCGGCGGCGCGGCCAGCCGAACGTCCGCGGGCCAGGCTCGGCCCGGCGCACCCGCGGCGAGCACGGCCATTGCCCGGGTGGCGTCGTGGAGGTCGGGCGCGAAGATCGTCACGCAGTCGTAGGACGCGCACGCCGGCACGACTCCCTCGGCGGAGACGACCCCGTAGGTCGGTTTGATCCCGACGATCCCCTGCAGGGCGGCGGGCACCCGCCCCGATCCGGCGGTGTCGGTGCCGACCGCGAGGTCGACGAGACCGAGCGCGACCGCCACCGCGGAGCCCGAGCTGGAGCCGCCCGAGATGTACTCGGGGCGAAGGGAATCGCGCACCGCGCCGTACGGGCTCCTGGTACCGACGAGACCGGTCGCGAACTGGTCGAGGTTCGTCTTCCCGATCACCACCGCGCCCGCGGCCCGCAGGGCGGCAACCGACTCGGCGTCCGATCCCGGCAAGAAGGCGAACTCCTGGCAGGCGGCGGTGGTCGGCATCCCCGCCACGTCGACGTTGTCCTTGACAGCCAGCACCGTGCCGCGCAAGGGCGGAGCGTCGGCGCGCCGGTCCACCGCCTCCGCCTCCGCCACCGCCTCCTGCTCGGGGCGCAGGTGAATCCAGATCTCCGGCCGGTCGGCCGCCTCGATCGCGCGATACGCCGCCACGACCCGTTCCACCGCCATCATGCGGCCACCTCCTTTGCCTCGGTCTTGGCGAACTCCCCCGCCACGGACCAGGCCTCGCGTTCGGCCCCGAACGCCCTGGCCTGGGTGGCCCGGAACGCGTCGATCGACTCGGCGTTGTCCGCGAGGAAGCTGTCGTGTTCGGCGAGCGAGAAGCTGCCGTCGACGATCTGGACCCCGCCCGCTCCGCCCGCGGCCGTCTCGGCGCGCAACTCCAGCAGCTCATCGGGTTCGACGGGATACCAACTGATCCGGTCGAAGAACCGCAGCAGCCACGGGGTGCCTTCCTCGAACGGTCCCGACCGCTGGGGGTGCCGGTGGTTCCACACCTGGGTGGTGCGGCCGACGAACTGGTAGCCGCCGGGACCCTCCATCCCGTAGATGCAGAGGTAGGCGCCGCCGATCCCGACCGCGTTCTCCGGCGTCCAGGTCCTTGCCGGGTTGTACTTGGTGGTGACCAGCCGGTGCCTCGGGTCGAGCGGGGTGGCCACCGGCGCGCCGAGGTAGACGTCGCCGAGCCCGAGGACCAGGTACTGCGCGCCGAAGACGGTCTCGAAGACGTCGTTCACCGACTCCAGACCGTTCATCCGCCGGATGAACTCGATGTTCCAGGGGCACCAGGGCGCGTCGGCCCGGACGCCGTGCATGTACCGCTTGATCGCCTCGCGGGTGGACGGGTCGTCCCAGGACAGCGGCATCCGGACCTCGCGGCTGGGCACCACCAGTTCGGAGGCCTCGGGGAGCTGGTCCTCGGCCTCGGCGAGCAGGCCCATCAGTTTCGGGACCGGCAGCACGTCGGGGTCGACGCGAACCTGCAGCGACCGGATTCCGGGGGTCAGGTCGAGCAGGCCCGCCGGCTTCTCCGCCTCGAGCCGCTGGTGCAGGGCGTGTGCCCGCGCACGCAGGGCCAGGTCCAGGCTCATGTCGCCGTACTCGACGAGCACGTTGTCGTTACCGGAGCGCCGGTAGGTCACCGGGGTCGCCCCGTCCCGCCTGGCGATCACCCCGTCGTCACCGTCGCCGCCCCGTCCGAAGACAGTCGACAGGCTGGCCCGGCGACCCAGTCCCAGTTCGCCTCTCGACGCGGCGTGGGCCGCGCGGATGGGGACGAACCGGATGGTGTCCCCCGGGCTGAGCTGGCCGAGCTTCCATCGTTCCGCGGCCACCACGGTCACCGGGCAGACGAAACCGCCGAGGCTGGGGCCGTCGGGCCCGAGCAGGATCGGGGTGTCGCCGGTGAAATCGAGCGCGCCGACCGAGTAGGCGTTGTCGTGGATGTTGGACGGGTGCAGTCCCGCCTCGCCGCCGTCGGTGCGTGCCCAGTCCGGCTTCGGCCCGATCAGCCGGACGCCGGTGCGGTCCGAGTTGAAGTGCACCTCGTAGTCGGTGGCCAGCAGGGTGTCGATGTCCTCCCTGGTGAAGAACTCCGGCGCCCCGTGCGGACCCTCGGTGACCGCGATCTCCCAGTGGCCCCCGATCACCGGCCGGTGTTCCATCGGAACGGGTTGGGCGGCAGCCGGGTTCGATGCTCCGCCGCCTGCGACGAGCGCGTCGCCCTCGCGCAGGGTCCTGCCCTCGTGGCCGCCGAACCGCCCCAGGGTGAAGGTCGCGGCGCTGCCCAGGTAGTCCGGCACGGTCAGTCCACCCCGGACCAGGACGTAGATCCGCAGGCCGGGACCGCTGACCGCGCCGACGTCGAGGACGCCGCCCGCGGGCACGGCGACCGCCTGCCAGGACGGGACGGGCCTGCCGTCGACCGTGACGGCCGTCGGCGCGCCGGTCACGCAGACCGTCGTCGCCTCCGCGAACCGCAGGGCTGGGCCTGCCATGGTGCACTCGAGGCCGGGGGCGCCCTCGTCGTTGCCGAGCGCGACGTTGCCGAGCCGGAAGGACAGGTCGTCCATCGGCCCCGACGGCGGCACCCCGATCTGCCAGTACCCCACCCGACCGGGCCAGTCCTGCACTGCCGTCAGCATTCCCGGCCGCTGCACGGTGACGGCGTTCACCGGTTCACCCCAGCAGGCCGGGTGACGATCATCCGGACCTCGGTCGGGTCGAAGCCGTTGCACGGGTTGTTGATCTGCGGGCAGTTCGAGACAAGCACCAGGGTGTCCACCTCGGCCCGCAGGGCGAGCCGCTTGCCGGGCGCGGACAGCCCGTCGACGATCCCGAGGGTGCCGTCGGCGTCGACAGGCACGTTCATGAAGAAATTGATGTTGGAGACCAGATCACGCTTCCCCAGGCCCCATTTCGCGCCCTCGGCCAGGAAGTTCTCCACGCAGGCATGCTGGTGCTTGGTGTGGTGGCCATAGCGCAGCGTGTTCGATTCCTGCGAGCAGGCGCCGCCGACGGTGTCGTGGTTGCCGACCTCGTCCGCGACGATCGTCATGAGCGCGCTCGAATCGTCGGCCCGCAGCACGCTTCCCGTGGTGAGGAAGAGGTTGCGTTGCGCGGCAACGGTCGCGGCGGCCGAGTAGCGGACGGCGTGGTCGGCGGCGGCGTAGAAGAGGCTGTCGACGGCCTGGTTTCCGTGCAGGTCGACGATGGTCAGAACGTCGCCCGCGCGAACGATCGCCGACCACGGTCCGCGGGCGCCGACGGTCTCGTCGAGAACGACGGTGCCAGGGACGAGGGCGGGGATGTCGAGGGTGGAGGTCATGATGCGTCCTTTCCGAACTGTCCGGCGGCCCAGGCGTCTTCGCTGTTGAGAACCGCCCGCCGGTACTCGGGGTCCTCGTTGGTCAGGGCGCCGAGATCGGCCACCGCCTCCCATGCGAGCACCTCGAGGGAGGTGGTCGGGTACGTCGGCGCCGGGTCGAGCGGGTGCGCGGTGTTCGCGATGAGCACGATCACCGGCAGGTGGATCAGCAGCTCGAGTCCCGCTCCGGCCCCTGCATTCCCGGTGCTGGTGAGGGCACCGTCCGCCTCGACCCGGACGCCGTGGAAGAAGCTCAGCGCCGGTGGCAGGTCGCGAGGGGCGAGGCCGTGCTTCGCGGCGGCGAGCGTCAGCAGCTCCCGGCCCGCGGGGGCGCCCGAGTGCGCGGCGCCCTCTCCGTACCGGGCGAGGTTGTCGGCCAGGCTGCTGGTGCCGCAGAAGGCGTCGTGCCGTCCGGAGGTGTCGGCGACGATCGTGGCCAGGACCCGCCCCTGATCGGAGAGCAGCGGGTGCCCGGTACCGAGGTAGGCCTGCCAGGGCACCTTCACCGTGTCGGCCGCGTTGAGCCGTTCCCACGGCGCGTCAGCGCGGTAGAGCAGCAGGTTCGCGCACGCGGACCCGGCGAGGTCACGCAGCCGCAGCCGGGTGCCGCGGGCCAGCACCTTCGAGGTGTAGCGGCCACCCGGTACGGTCTCCGCCCAGGTCAGGTGTTCGGCGGGAACACCATCCGGTGGGCTGGGCCACCGGGATGCAGGCAGCACCGGCATCGAATCGGTGATCTCGCCCGCCTGTGCGCGGGCGTGCGCACGGGCAGCGGTCGTGGTGTTCGTGTTCATGTCAGTGCTGGTCACTGCCTAGGCTCCGATCGTGACGGGGTTCGGTACGGCCTTGCCGCGCGGGTAGCAGAGGGCTCCGATGAGCACCACCGCCGCGACGGTGAGCGGCGCGGCCCATTGCAGGAGGGGGAATTCGCCTGTCGGGTTGAAGATCTCGGCGCGCGGCCAGGACAGGTTGACGACCATGAGCGCGCCGTAGAGGACCGCCGCGATGTTGACGGGGATCCCGAACTTCCCGAGCGAGAACAGCAGGCGTCCCTCGGCGTCCACCTGCGGCCCGCCGCTCGGCCAGCCGCTGAGCCTGCGCACCAGCAACGGCACGGTCACCATGAGGTAGGCCAGATAGATCAGCACGATGCACACGCTCGAGAGGGTGGTGAAGATCGCGGAGTTGCCGACGTTGACGGCCAGCACCGCCACGCACAGCAGGCCGATCAGGACGGAGGGCGCGATCGGGGTCCCGGTGCGGGGGTTGACCCGGGCCAGCACCGTGGAGGCGGGCAGTCGACCGTCGCGGGCCATCGAGAACATCAGCCGCGAGGCCGCGGTCTGGATGGCGAGGGTGCACACGAACACCGCGATGGCGACGTCGATCAGCAGCAGCGTCCCCCACGGCGAGGAGAGGATCGAGGTCAGCACGTACGGCAGGCCCTCGGTGGCGAGTCGGCCGTCGGTGAGGCTCGGCGCGGCCATCAGCGCGCCGACGATCATCAGGCCGCCGCCGATGGCGGAGACCGAGAGCGCGAGCCGGATGGTGCGGGGCGCGACCCGGCGCGGATTGCGGGTCTCCTCCGCGAGCTCGCCCGCGGAGCCGAATCCGACCATCACGTAGGCGGCCATCAGCCCGGAGACGATCCAGGCCCAGATGTACCCCGGCTGGGTGCCTGCCTCGCCCGTGTCGAACACGACGTCGGGCCCGCGCTGGGCGTGGGTGAAGAACATCCCGACCACGGCGATGACGCCGATGATCTCGCAGGTGACGCCGATGTTGTTGATTCGCGACATCCAGTTGACGCCGATGCAGTTGATGGTGGTCGTCAGCACCAGCAGCACCGACCCCAGCAGCACCGCGTTCGCGGCGCCGCTCAGCGAGGTCAGCACGCTGTCCTCGCCGACGATCTGGAATCCGCTCCACACCGTCGGCAACACGACCTGGAGCGCGATGGCCGCGGCGGAGGCCGTGACGATCTGGGCCAGGATCATGAACCAGCCGGCAAACCACCCGACGAGCTCGCCGCCCATTCGCCTCGACCACTGGTAGATCGCGCCGGAGATCGGGTAGCGGGCGGCGAGTTCGGCGAAACAGAGGGCCACCATGAACTGGCCGATGAACACGCACGGCCAGGTCCAGAAGAACGCGGGTCCGGCGAAGCTGAAACCGAGACCGAACAGCTGAAAGATCGTGGTCAGGATCGAGACGAAGGAGAAGCCGGCCGCGAACGAGGCGAATTTGCCCAGCGACCGGTGCAGCTGTTGTTCGTACCCGAATTCCGCCAGGTCGTCGTGGTCCTGGGACTGAGATGCGACGGTCGTCATGGGCTCTCCTGCGAGGCGGGCGGCGGAGTATCTGTCAGTTGATAGTTTTCCGTTCGACCAGCTCGCATGGGTGTCCCGCACGTTTCGAGGTTCGGGCTTTCCGTTGCGTCTCAATGTCATTCGTTACGCCGATATTGCGAACTGCTCACCTCCGCCGCCTGCGGCATCGGAACACCGAGTCCTGGAAGGATGTGGCCATGAAGGCCGTACAGAGCAAGGACGGTGGTGGCGGACCCGCCCCGCTGGTCGTTCGCGATCCGGCGATGCGCCGGGCGGGCGAGCTGCTGCGCGGACCCGCCCTGACCTGTCCCCCGGACAGCACCGCCCGCGAGGCGGCCGAGCTGATGACCAGGGAGAGCAGGCGCTACGTCGTCGTCCCGCTGGCCGGGGGCTCATACGGGATCTTCACCGACGGCGACCTGCGCAGGCGTGTGGTGGCCGCCGGGCTCGGCACCCACACACCGGTTTCGGCCGTGATGACAGCACCCGCACGCACCGTTCCCGCGGACCGTCTCGGCGCGGATGTCCTGATGGACATGCTCGAACGCGGGGTGCGGCATGTGCCGGTGCTGTCCGAGACGGGTGCACTGCTCGGCGTCCTCGAGGACGGTGACCTGCTGGCCACCGCGACCCGCAGCGGGTTCCTGCTCCGGGCCGCCGTGGCCAGGGCCGCCACCCCGGATGCGCTGGTCGCGGCCACCGCGCAGGTACCCGAGCTGGTGCTCGGTCTCTGGCGGGCGAGGGTCGCACCGCTTGACGTCTCCGCGATCCTCTCTGTGATCGTGGACGCCACCGCCGCGCGGGCCCTGCACCTGGAGACCGGGTCCGCGAGGTCCGGCCGGACACCGTTCACGTGGCTCTCGCTCGGCAGCGTCGCCCGCCGCGAGGCGATGCCCGGCTCCGATGTCGACAGTGCCCTGGTGTGGGCGGACGACGACCAGCGGCCGGACACCGAGACGGAACTGATGGCCACCGCCGCGCGGGTGCACCGCCTGCTCGACCGGTGCGGCTTCCCGTCCGACGAGAAGGGGGCCACCGCCGCGCGACCGCGTTTCGCGCGGTCCGCCGGGACCTGGATGCACGCCGCGGACCAGTGGATCGCGGACCCGTACGAGGACAAGGGAGTCCTGATGATCTCCCTGCTCACCGACAGCCGGGTCACCTGGGGAAGCGACGCCCTCGACCTGTCCGCGCAGGTCTCGGCCAGGACGGGGGCGACCGCCTCGGCGATGAAGCTCCTGCTCCGCGAGGCAGTCGAGGACAAGGTCCGCATCCACTCGCTGCGCCAGGTCCTCACCCGACGGACCGATTCGGTGAACCTGAAGTCGCAGGGTGTGATGCCGATCGTCAACATCGCGCGCTGGGCGGGCCTGTCCGCCGGTCTGGGCGCCGGATCGACCCCCGCGCGCCTGCAGGCCGCGGCGGACACCGGGCTCCTACCGGACGACGACGCCCGGATCCTGGCGGAATCCTTCGACGTCCTGCAACAGATCCGGCTGCGCCATCAGTGCGAGCAGCTCGAACAGGGTCTGCCGGTCACCGACGACCTCACCATCGCCTCGCTTACCCCGCTCTACCGCAGTCTGCTCGCGAACGCCGTTCGCGAGATCGCGGGTGTGCAACGCAAACTCGCCTACGCGGGCCCGGGCGCGTGAACCCCTCCGAACGCTGGCCTGCACTGTTCACCCGGCTCGACGAACGGCAGACACGCGCAGTGGACCAGACCGTCGCCGCCGAGTGCCTCGAAGGCTGGGAGCCGCGCCCGGACCAGATCGCTGATCTCGTCGCCGTGTTGCTCAGCGAGCTCACCGTCGGCAGCTACCTGGTGAACTGCCGCGCCGAGGCCGACACCTTTCGCCTCGCCGTGCCGCCACGTCGACGGCTGTTCCTGCGGCGTCACCCGTACCTGGTCCCGGGAACCCGGGTGCTGCGGAACAACTTCGACTACCGAGACGGCGCCGCGCTGCGTTCGATCGAGTTCACCGCGACCGCCGTTCGCATCCTCCAGGTGCACGACGGCCGGCCGGATGTCGGTTCCGGCTTCGACGGCACCCACCTGTGCGAGCTCCACCAGCACGTGTTCGGCGACGTATTCGCGTGGGCTGGTCAGACCCGGATCGTCGACATCACCAAGCGTGGCAACGAGTTCGCACCGGTCCCCGCGATCGACGACTATCTCGGCCTCGTCGCCGGGTATGTCGCCGACGCCGACTGGGCGACACCCGACAGGGGCGCGCTCGCCTTCACGCTCGCGCGGATCTACGCCACCCTCAATCACGCCCACCCGTTCCGCGAGGGCAACGGCCGGACCGCGACGCTGTTCCTGCACCAGTTGGCGGCGCTGACCCCGTTCCGTCTCGATCTGTCCGCTGTGAGCGTCCGCGACTGGACAGATGCCTCGAGCGACTCGGCGCCGTTCCGTCGCTCCGGTGAACCGTCACCCCGGCCCCTGATGCCGATCTTCCACCGCGCGCTCGCCCCGCGAACTGACAGGATGGAGGCGTGACCAACGCAGGCCCAGGACGACCCCGCCTGACGAAACAGCGCAGGCCCGGTCCCACCGCACAGGCCGAGATCCTCGACGCCGCGGCGGAACTGTTCACCACCAAGGGATTCGCGTCGACGTCGACTCGGCAGATCGCCGAGATGGTCGGGATGCGGCAGGCGTCGCTGTACCACCACTTCGCCACCAAGGACGACATCCTGGCGGCCCTCCTCGAGCAGACGGTCACCGCCCCGCTGGAGCTCGCCAACCGGCTCGCGGCGACGTCAGAGCCCGCTGCGGTGCGGTTGTACGCGTTGCTCCTCTTCGACAGCGGCCAGTTGATGGCGGGCAGGTGGAACCTCGGCGCCCTGTACCTGCTGCCCGAGCTGCGCACCGAGCGCTTCTCCCGATTCCGGGAGGAACGCCGGCAGCTGCGCCGCCGATACCGTGACCTCGCGGCCGGAGTCCTCGCGGAGCTCGGTGCCGACGACGAGTCCCGCGCGGGCCTGCCCTTCCGGATCGTGGAAACGGTGATCAACGAGCGCAGCGACACCGAGGGCGGCGGCACCGGCACGGGCGAGCAGTCGCCTGTGCTGCTGGCCGAGGCAGGCCTGCGGGTGCTGGGCTGGCACGATGCCGAATCCCTTCGGGCCCAGGCCGAGCGACTACTGGCCGCGACCAGGTCCGCATGAGCACCGATTGCGCCTTCTGCGACGTGGTCGCCGCCCCGGCCGGGTCCCACGTCGTGTTCGAGAACGCCGACACCGTCGCTTTCCTCGACCACCGCCCGGTGTTCAAGGGTCATGTGCTGCTGGTGCCGCGGCTCCACGTCCCCACCCTGCCCGAGCTCCCCGCCGGGCTGGTCTCCCCACTGTTCACGGTCGCGCAACGTCTTTCGGAGGCCGTGGTCACCGGGCTGGGCGCGCAGGGCTCATTCGTCGCGATGAACAACGTGGTCTCGCAGAGCGTTCCACACCTACACGTGCACATCGTGCCACGCACCAAGGGCGACGGGTTACGCGGCTTCTTCTGGCCCCGCACCAGGTACACCGACGACAGCGAGGCCGTCGACCATGCCACCCGAATTCGTGCCGCGTTGCGATTCCCCTAATCGCGGCCTTCCCCCTAGTTGTTCCCCCCTTTTCGAGAGAATCACTTCCAATCGGCGCGGCGCTGCAGTACCAATGACGTGTGGCGCCGCCGTGACCCCCGACCCCGGCGGCGCCACACTCACGACAAGGTGCGTGGGCTGATCCCGACGATCCCGATCGAGGCCATAAGCTTGGCCGCCTTCTTCTCTGTGACCGTCTCGCCGGGCGCCCGCAGGTCCACGGTGATCTACGGCGAGCCGTAGACGCCCGTAGACGCCACCGGATGCCCGGTGGTGATCGACAATCGTGATCGTCAGCTCCACCCTCCTCCTGTATTGAGAACTCAGTTCTCTTGCAGTGGAACACTTCACGTGCCTGCAGTACCCGGGGTCGATACCTTCATAAGTTGGTCCATCCGATGATCTCAGTGGTCGCACACTCTGCAGCCATCAGCTCGAAACGCTCCACATCTGCTGATTCGCGGCAAAGTTCTCCCAAGGACTTCGTCCAGGGAGATACCCCCAGCCGACGCCCTTTTTCAGAAACGCGATGTCCTTCTCCTGCTCGGCGACCTGCTTGCGCATTCGGGCGAGTTCGGTGCGTTCTGCTGGGCTTAGGGGCTGGTCGTCGTGGGCGGCAGCGGACTGGTTGCGGCGGCGTTCGTCGGCGATCCACCGTCCGAGCATGCCATCGTTGACCCCGAGGTCGCGGGCGACGTCGGCGATCGTGCGACATCGATCACCCGATGGGCCGCGTCAACCTTGCACTCGATCGTCAATGACCCACGGGTACAAGACATCTGAACATCCTTCCAGCGGGATCATCGATCCCGCTATCTCGGTGTCCAACATCCGAAGGAACCTCACGGCACCTGGGCGGCACCCAACTAGGAGCGCTAGCAGTGTCTTTCGCCTTGGACGCTCAGCTCGGAATCGAATCTGGCGATCCGAGGCAATCTGGACTACCGTCCTTACGGTCTGGACGGACGTCCAGGTTGCGTCCCGACTATAGGACGTAGAGGGTTTCACATTCTGACAGTGGGGGTTTAGTTGATGTCGGTATTGAAGTCTCGCTCGCTCACGCGTGCCGCGATGATGGCGTTTGCGGCAGCGAGCATTGGCGGTGGCCTTGCGGTCGCGACACCGAGCGTTGCCGCGGCCCAGGGGAGCAGCGCCACCCCCGCCGTTGCCGTCCGGTGCGGCTACTACACGCAGCTGGATGGGCTGGGCGTCACCTTCGCCTACTATCGCACGTGTGATTTGCTCGCTCACAGGATCAACATCAACACCCTGTTCGCCCCGGACCACCAAATCTGCGTACCGGCAGGCCAGGTTGCAACTATTGGCAACGTGTCAGGACACGCCGGAGCCATCCGAAATGCGGTGAAGATCGGCTACTGCTGATCACATCTCGTAGCTGAAGACTGACCCGCGGCCTATGTTGCCAATTGGTGGCGTAGGTCGCGGGTCCGCCCCCAGTTGGCCAAGGGTTCACATCACATCCACCTGAGTCTCTCGCATGAGCCTTGAGTTGCACCCCATCGAGCTGAGGGAAGTGGGCGCGATGGCCGGCATGCGCGGCATCGCGGGCCAACCCAATTGACAGGTGGGTCTTGCCGACCCCGGGCGGGCCCCGATGAGCAGCACGTTGATCGCGGCCTTGAGGAACCAGCAGGTGCAGAACTCGGTGATCAGCTTGCGGTCGACACCCAGGGCGGCCTCGTGGTCGAAGTCGGCGAGCGACACCAGGGTCGGCAAGCACGCGAACCGCAACCGGCCGGCCAGACGCCGGGCTGCGGTGGTGTCGACCTCGATCGACGGCAACTCCTCGAGGGTGGCGGTCATCGACAGACCCTTCTTCCTGTGCACGTCGAGGACCGACGGCAGCGACCCTGCGGCGTCGTAGGAAAGCACTCTCGATCGGCGCGGCGCTGCAGTACCAATGACGTGTGGCGCCGCCGTGACCCCCGACCCCGGCGGCGCCACACTCACGACTTTCCCCGATGACGTGACGCGGTCAGGAAGCGAGCCGGCCGAACCCGACCACCGCGGAGTCGCCCGACCAGTCGAGCGTGTGCACCCGGATCCGGCCGAACTCGTTGCCGCCCACAGTCGTTGCGGTGTCCCCTTCGACCGCAACCACGATGTTGGTGTGCTGGCCGACCCAGCTGCGGTTGTTGTAGAGCACCACGTCACCGACCGCCGGGCGATAGCCGCCGTCGACCGGCTCGAACCGCCCCTGCGATTCGTAGTAGGCCTGCAGCGTGTAGACCCCGGGAATCCGCCAGTGACCGGAGTTCGGGTTCGACAGCGGCTGCTGGGCCTCCCGCATGATCCAGCTCACGAAATCCGCGCACCAGGGTTCCTCCACGCCCTCGGCGTAGAAGGTCCCCGGCCGCTGGCTCCGGTGCTCGGCCTCGAGGAGGGTGACGACCCGCGCCTGCTCCGGCGACAACGCCGCCAGGTCGACCGCCGGGAATTCGGTGGTGTCCCAGGGCAGATAGCGGGTCGGTGCCGCCCACAACACCCCGACCACGACGACGGCGATTGCCGCGAGGGCGGAAACGACCCAGACCATCGGGCGGCGACGGCGGCGGGTCGACTCGGGAGCGGAGGTCACCGCATCAGTCTGCCAGCCCGGCGACTTCGTGGTCGGTGAGAACGGTCTGCGGAACGCGGCCGGCCTCGCGCGCGGTCTGCACCGCCCGGTAGAGCGGCCGCTCCTCCAGCCCGGCACCGCGCGCCTCGGCGCGCAGCTGCCCGATCAGGACGGAGGCGACGGCCACCGCTGGGGCCAGTTCGCCCGCATCCAGCGCATCGGCCAGCGAGCGCAGCCCGAGCAGGTCGAGTTCGCGACCGCCGTCGTCGGTGTACAGCGCCAGCGGGATCGAGATCAGTGCGTTGCCGTCACTGATCCGGACGCCGACCTGACTGACCCGTGCCGCCCGCACCACCACCTCGGTGCTCACCGCCCGGCTTGCGTCCACCGACCTGGTGCGCACGCCGTGGCGCGCGTGGATCGTGGTGCCCGTCAACCAGATCCGCCGACGCAGGGTCAGCAGCGCCGACAGTGCGGTCGGCACCGCGATGATCGCGCCGACGAGCACCGCGATCCCGACCGAGGCGAAGAGGCCGACGATGACCGCGATGACGACGCCCAGCAGGACGGCGCCGAGCGCGAGCTTGCGCAGCCGGGGCGCGATCAGCGACGACGGAATGAGGTCGAGGGGCACCGACCCGGCGGGGTCACCCATCGGTGAGGATCGCCCCGACCTCGGTGACCACCTCGCCGAGCTGGACCTGGCGCTGGTCGCCCGTCGCGAGGTCCTTGACGCCGATCACGCCGTCCGCGATGTCCCGCTCGCCGAGCACGAGAGCGAGCCTGGCCCCCGAACGATCCGCGGCCTTCATCGCGCCCTTGACGCCGCGACCGCCGTAGGCCATGTCGACCCGGATCCCGGCCGCGCGCAGCCGCGCCGCGATCACGACCATCTGTGCCTTCGCCTCGTCGCCGAGGGGAACCCCGAACACCTCGCAGCGCGCCGGGCTGCCGACGGTCTTACCCTCGGCCGCCAGGGCCAGCACGGTGCGGTCGACGCCGAGCCCGAAACCGATGCCCGACAGCGGCTGCCCGCCGAGCTGCTCCATCAGGCCGTCGTAGCGACCGCCACCGCCGATGCCGGACTGGGCGCCGAGGCCGTCGTGGACGAACTCGAAGGTGGTCTTTGTGTAGTAGTCCAGGCCGCGCACCATCCGCGGGTTCACCACGTATGGCACCCCGAGCGCGTCCAGGTGCGCGAGCACCTCGTCGAAGTGCGCCTTGGCCTCCTCCGAGAGGTGGTCGAGCATCAGCGGGGCGCCCGCGGTCATCTCCTTGATGTGCGGACGCTTGTCGTCGAGCACGCGGAGCGGGTTGATCTCCGCGCGCCGCCGGGTGTCCTCGTCCAGGTCGAGGCCGAACAGGAACTCCTGCAACAGCTCCCGGTACTGGGGGCGGCAGCTGTCGTCGCCGAGGGAGGTGATCTCCAGCCGGAAGCCCTCGAGACCGAGGCTGCGGAAGCCGGCGTCGGCGATGGCGATCACCTCGGCGTCCAGCGCCGGGTCGTCGACACCGATCGCCTCGACGCCCACCTGCTGCAGCTGCCGGTACCGGCCCGCCTGCGGTCGCTCGTAGCGGAAGAACGGCCCGGAGTAGCTGAGCTTGACCGGGAGCTGACCGCGGTCGAGCGCGTGCTCGATCACCGCGCGCATCACGCCCGCGGTGCCCTCCGGTCGCAGCGTCACCGACCGGTCGCCGCGATCGGCGAAGGTGTACATCTCCTTGCTGACCACATCGGTCGACTCGCCGACTCCGCGAGCGAACAGACCGGTGTCCTCGAAGATCGGCAGCTCGATGTGGCCGTAGCCCGCGAGCCGAGCGGCGCGGGTCAGGCCGTCACGGACGGCGACGAACTCCGCGGACGCGGGCGGCACGTAGTCGGGAACGCCCTTGGGGGCGGAAAATGCGGTGTTACTGGGCTTGCTCACGGGTCTAGTTTCTCCTATCAGACAACACGAGCCCCTAATTGGATCCGGCCAGTCCGACCAGGAACGGGTTGGACGCCCGTTCCTGTCCGATCGAGGTCGACCCGCCGTGACCCGGCAGCACCGCCGTCTCGTCGGCGAGCACCAGCAGCTTCGCCGCGATCGACCGCAGCAACTGCTCGTGATCGCCACCCGGCAGGTCACTGCGGCCGATGGACCCGGCGAACAGGGTGTCACCGGTCAGCGCGATCTGCACAGGTCCGTCGTCAGTGTCCGCGACCGTCCTGAGCACCACCGAACCCTGGGTGTGGCCAGGGGTGTGATCGACGGTCAGCGACATTCCTGCCAGCTCGAGGACGTCGCCGTCGGCCAGCTCGATCACCTCCCGCGGCTCGTGGAACTCCGCGTCCCCCAGCATCGCGGCCAGCGCGGGTCCGGTCCCCCGCAGCGGGTCGCTGAGCATGTAGCGGTCCTCCGGGTGGATGTAGGCGGGGATGCCGAACTTCTCGCAGACCGGTTCGACCGACCAGGTGTGGTCGAGGTGGCCGTGGGTGAGCAGCACCGCCGCCGGCGTCAGCGACGACTGCGCGAGGAACTCGATGAGCGGCTCGGCCGCGTTCTGACCTGGATCGACGACGATGCACTCGCTCGCGCCGTCCTGGGCGAGGATGTAACAGTTCGTCTGAAACGCTCCGGCCGGGAATCCGGTGACGAGCACGGCGATCGCTCCTAATGACGTGGGTGTCGGTCCGGGGTGAGGACCGGATACAGCCTATGCGGCCTCTTCTCAGGATCAGATGGCAGACTCACTCAGCGACCAGTCGAAGCCATGTCGCGAGCGAAGAGGCTTCGCCCGAGACCGCGACAATGCCCGAGGCTTCGCCCGAGGAGAAGAGGTATGCAGCAGTGCCGACCAATGAGCAGCGACGCCAAGCCGCCAAGCGAAAGCTGGAACGGCAACTCGAGCACCGAGCCGAGCGGGCCCGCAAGCGCAAGCAGATGACCATCGGGGCCTCCGCCCTCGGGGTCGTACTCGTGGTCGCCGCAGGCGCCTTCATCTACTCCCTGACCAGTGACGAGGATGCGTCCGAGGCGTCGGACACCTCGACGTCCGCCGCGGATTCACCGACTCCCGGTGTGATGCCCGCCGGCCGGTCCCAGGCGCTGCCCGCGACGGTCGACTGCGGCTACACGCCGGACGGCACGCCGCCCGCCAAGCCCGCGAACCTCCCCACCAGGACCGGGGTGCCCGCGGAGGGCACCGTCACGGTGAACCTCGACAGCGACCAGGGCCCGATCCCCCTCACGCTCGACCGCGCGAAGTCGCCCTGCACCGTCAACAGCATGGTCAGCCTCGTGCAGCAGGGCTACCTCAACGACACCCCGTGCCACCGCCTGAGCACCAGCGGGCTGAAGATCCTGCAGTGCGGCGACCCGACCGGAATGGGTACCGGCGGCCCGGGCTACGGCTACGAGAACGAGTTCCCGACCGATCAGTACAACCCCGACGACCCGAACCTCGGCGAGTCCGTCACCTACCCGCGCGGCACCATCGCGATGGCGAACACCGGCCAGCCCGGCAGCAACGGCAGCCAGTTCTTCCTGGTCTACGACGACTCGCCGCTGCCCCCGATGTACACGGTGTTCGGCACCATCTCCGACGAGGGCCTGGCGACGATCGAGAAGGTCGCGTCGGCAGGCGACGACGGTTCGATGCCCGCGGGTGGCGGCAAGCCGAACCTCCCGATCAAGATCACGACCGCGAGCGTGGCGGCATGAGGGCCCCGGTGAGCGTCCGGCGGGGCGTGCTGGCCGCGGCGGGCATCGGCCTGCTGCTGGCGTCGAGCGCCTGCTCGAGCGACGACAGCTCCTCGACCCCACCGACGACGCGCACGTTGGCCAGCCAGCAGAGCAAGGCTCCGGACCTGTCCGGATACCCGCCGTTGCCTGCCCCGGCCGCTCCTGCCTCGGCGACGGTGTCCTGTTCGTACCCGCCTGCGGGCCAGTCGTCCAAGGAGGTCCAACCGCCGAGCACCGAGGGCGTCTCCACCGCGGGCACCGTCTCCCTCGCGATGGCGACCACGCAGGGCCCGATCGGCCTCACCCTGGACCGCGCCGAGGCGCCGTGCACGGTCAACAGCTTCGTCGGCCTGGCCGAGCAGGGCTATTTCGACGACACCCCCTGCCATCGGCTGGTGACCGGCCAGGGCCTGCAGGTGCTGCAGTGCGGCGATCCCTCGGGCGTCGGAAACGGCGGCCCCGGCTACCGCTTCGCGAACGAGTACCCGACCACGGCCTTCGCCGAGGGTGACCCGGCCGCCAAGCGCGGCATGCTCTACCCGCGCGGGACGATCGCGATGGCCAACTCGGGTCCCGGTGGTACCAACGGCAGCCAGTTCTTCCTGGTCTACGCGGACTCGGTGCTGCCCCCGCAGTACACCGTGTTCGGCACCATCTCCGACGAGGGCCTGGCCACCATCGAGAAGATCGCCGCCGAGGGCGACGACGGCTCCATGTCCGCGGGCGGCGGCAAGCCGAACACCCCGGTGCAGATCGAGACCGTCAAGGTCAGCTAGGCGCTCCGCGCCCGTGCGCGGTTGACGAGTCCTCGGACTCGTCAACCG
>NZ_JBSGTR010000040.1:0-51337 GCF_053607505.1 Rhodococcus sp. NPDC055112 | reverse complement strand
GCCCGCGGATCGCTCCGCGGGCCGGCCTCGTTCAACAACTCGTCCGTTCGCCTAGTCGGCGACCGGCACCACCAGGTCGGGCTCCTCGATGACGACCATCGCGCCCGCCATGTCGCCGTCGTGGGTCAGCGACAGGTGGATGATGGCGCCGGGCAGGAACTCGGCGGCCTCGTCGTGCAGCTTGATGCTCGGCCTGCCCCACGCGTCGTTGACCACCTCGATCTGCGCGTAGGCGTTGTCACCCACTGACGGCGGCCGGGCGAACCGGGACGACGCCCAGGCCTTGATCACCGCCTCCTTCGCCGCCCAGCGCACCGCGTAGTGGCGGGCCGGGTCGGTGCTCTTGGACTCCGCGTAGCGGCGCTCCCCCGGCCGGAAGCTGGACAGCATGGCCGTTCCCGGACGCTTCATCTGCTCCGCGAACTCGGTGACGGTGACCAGGTCGTAGCCGATTCCCAGGATTGCCATCACTGGCACCCCGGCAGACCGGAACGGTAGACATCGTCGGCGCCGAGCCGGGCCTGCTCGTGCAGCAGCATGTCCGCCTCGAGCTGACGAGCCGCCTTCGCGGGCACCGCATCCCCACCGAAGCGACGGTCCGCCGGCCGCTCGTACAGGTCCGCGCCCCCGCACATCGCCGACGCGAGTCGACGCTGCCCGGCGATCGTCCGCTCCTGCGCCTTGGCCAGGTAGTCCGCACGCGCGGCCGCCGGGATCGACTCCACGAACGCCTGCGGGTGCACCACCGCGATCAGGCCGGACACGTGACCGAAGCCGAGGCTGGTCAGCAGGCCCGCCCTGAGCGGGAGCCGCTCGCCGAAGCGAAGCGGTTCACGCGGCCAGACCAGGTGCGAGAACTCGGTCATCTTCTCGTCCACGCAGTCCAGGCTGCGGTTCGGCGGGATGACGCCCTGGGCGAGCACCTGGCACAGGCCGATCAGCTGGAACGCGGCGGCGCCGCCCTTCGCGTGCCCGGTCAGGCTCTTCTGCGAGACCACGAACAGCGGGGCCCCTGCGCTGCGACCCAGCGCCGCCCCGAGCCGCTCGTGCAGCTCGGCCTCGTTCGGATCGTTTGCCGCCGTGGAGGTGTCGTGCTTGGACACCACGGAGATGTCGTCGGCGGTGACACCGAGCGCGTTGAGCGAGAGCGCCAGCTGCGAGTCCTGGCCGCCGCGTCCCGCACCGAGCGCGCCGATCCCGGGGGCCGGGATCGAGGTGTGCACGCCGTCGGCGAACGAGCCGGCCCACGCGACAACACCGAGCACCGGCAGTCCCATCTCCAGCGCCAGGTCTCCCCTGGCCAGCAGGATGGTGCCGCCGCCTGCCGACTCGACGAACCCGCCGCGCCGACGATCGTTGGCGCGGGAGAACCGACGCTCGTCGATCCCCTTGGCCAGCATGTCCTCCGACTTCGCCGTCGCGGACATGTCGCCGAAGCCGACGATGCCCTCGATGCCGAGGTCGTCGAACCCGCCTGCGACCACCAGCTGCGCCTTGCCGAGTCGGATCTTGTCGACGCCCTCCTCGACCGAGACCGCCGCCGTGGCGCAGGCCGCGACCGGGTGCACCATCGCGCCGTAGCCGCCGACGTAGGACTGGACCACGTGCGCCGCGATGACGTTCGGCAGCGCCTCCTGCAGGATGTCGTTCGCCCGCGACTCACCCAGCAGGGTGTCGATGTAGAGCGAGCGCATCGAGGTCATGCCGCCCATGCCGGTGCCCTGGGTGTTCGCCACCGCGGAGGGGTGCACCCAGCGCAGCAGCTCCGAGGGGGTGAAGCCGCCGGTGAGGAACGCGTCCACCGTGGTGACCAGGTTCCACAGACCCACCCGGTCCACCGAGCCGGCCATGTCCGCGGGGATGCCCCACTTGGTGACGTCGAAACCGGTGGGGATCTGGCCGCCGACGGTGCGGGTCAGCTTCGCCTTGCGGGGCACCCGGATCTCGGTGCCCGCCCTGCGGGTGACCTGCCAGTCGCCGCTGTCCGGGACCACCGACGCGACGGTGTGCTCTGGATCGGAGTCGACGAAGGCCCTGGCCTCCGCCTCGCTGCCGACCACGAAGGTGAGGTCGTTGTCGAGGAACACGGAGGTGAGCAGCGGGGCCGTGTTGTCCACCATGGCGCCCTCGTCACCGTAGGTGCGGATGCCGCACCTCTCGACGACGGTGTCGTGGTAGCGGTCCGCGATCTCCGCCTCCGGCACCAGTTCACCGGTCTCGGTGTCGTACCAGCCCGCGACCGGGTCGCTCTCCCACGTGACCAGCCCGGTGTTCCAGGCCAGCTCGAGAACGCCTGCCGCCGAGAGCTTCTCGTCGACCTCCATCTCGAAGCGGGTGCGGGACGAACCGTAGGGTCCGAGCTCACCGGCACCGACGATGACCACCAGGTCGGACGGGTTGACGTCCAGCTCGGGCCACGACGGCGCGGCAGGGGCGTCCCCGATCCGCGGCGGCGCGGGCAGCGCGTCGACGGTGTCGGTCGCGTCGTCCTCGGGCTCGACCGCCGCCGCCTTCTCGGCGTCGGCCGCCTCGCGAGCCAGGGCGACCAGGTCCAGGTCGACCTCCGCCAGGCCACCGGTCAGGTCCAGCTGGACCGGCGCGGCGGCGGCCGCGGTGACGGTCTCCTGCGTGCAGGCGGCCAGCAGCTGCTCGGCCATCTCGTCGGTGGACCAGGTGCGCACGCCCTTGGCCTCGACGGCCTCGACCATCGGGTCGTTGCCGCCCATCAGCCCGGTGCCGCGCACCCAGCCGATCAGCGCGTGCACGAGGGTGACGCGCTCGGCCCAGGTGCGCTCGGCGTTCCAGCGCATGACCACCGCGTCGAGCGCGGCCTTCGACTCGCCGTAGGCGCCGTCGCCGCCGAACAGGCCCCGGTTCGGGGAGCCCGGCAGCACCACGTGCAGGTGCGTGTCGACGTCGCGGTCGTAGCCGATCTTCGACAGCCCGCCGATCAGCCGCTCGACCGACCACAGCAGGACCCGCATCTCCATCTCGGCGCGGGCTCCCGCGTCGGAGAGCTCGCCGCCGACCCGGGGCGCGGCGAACGGGAAGAGCATCGTCGGGGTGACGGCCTCCTTGACCAGCTTCTTCGCTCCGCCCGCGGTCTCCGTCTGCTCCTCGCCGATCCAGGAGATCAGCGCGTCGACGTCGGCGTAGGACGCCATGTTGGCAGGCACCACCCAGAGGGCTGCGCCGGCACGGGCGTTGGCGCGGTACAGCTTCCGGTAGAAGCCGAGCCGCTCGGAGTCAAGGCGCGAGGTGGTCACGAAGACCGTCGCACCGCCGCGCAGCAGGCCACCCGCGACCGAGGCCGCGATGGAACCCTTGCTGGCGCCGGTCACGACCGCAACCTGGTCGGCCCAGACGCCGGCCTCGTCGTCTGCGACGGCGGCCGCTGCGGCGATGTCGGCGTAGGCCTGCACGAGCTCCTCGCGGCCCTCGGCCTCGGCGCGCTGACGCCACCAGTCCGCATGCGCGGCCACGGCGCTGCCCGCGCCGGTGAAGTCGGCCTCGGTCACGGAGACCACGGTCGCGTGGTCGCCGATCCACAGTCGGGCCAGGTCCTCGCGGGCGGTCGCCCACCGGTCGTCGATCAGGACGGCCTTGCGGTCGTCGAAGGCGGGGGCGACCAGGCGCGGCCAGTCCGCACCGAGCTCGGCGGACACCAGGTCGGCCAGTTCGGTGTCGGCCGCGACCGCCACGGTGGGCTCGTCCGACAGTCCGAGCTGCTCGAGCACCAGCCGGGCCGCGGAGGCGAGCACGCCGTTGCGGCCGGTGATGTGCTCGGTGAACTCGCCGAGCGCGGCGGCGTCCACGGTGCCGCCTGCCCCGCCACCGGTGGCGGGCAACGACACGGCGACGCCCCGACGGGAGGCGACGGACTGGACCGCGGCGTCGATCACCGCGTCCACGGCGGCGCCGTCGGAGAGGGCGCCCTCGTGCAGGCCGCCGAGCGCTCCGCCGCGAACGCTCGACCCGTCGCGGGTTCCGAGCGCCACCTCGGCGGTGACGTGGCTGGCCCAGCCGGATCCGAGCTCCCACACCTTGGCGACCCGCTCCGCGATGGCGGCGGGGCGCTTACCCGACGGCCCGAAGACCTTGCGCAGGTGGTCGTTCACCGAGTCGGTGAGCACCGGACCGAACGGCTTGTAGGTGCGGGCCAGCTTGTTGACGGTGACCGCGAGCGAGCCCATGTCGGCATCCGCCGCGCCGTCGATGGCGCCGAGGGACAGCTCCGCGCCGAGGTCGACGAGCAGCTGGTTGCGACGCGAGGACACGCCGTCGCAGAGCGCCTCGATGGTGTCGACGGGGCCGATCTGGTCGGGGCGCAGCTTGGTCCACAGCCCGATGAGCACGGCGGTGGCGTCCGATGCCGAGAACGCGATGTCGTCGGGGCGCGGGCCGCCGGTGGCCGCCGCAGGGGCGGCGACGGGTGCGGGCGCCGCCGCGGCGGCTGGCGCCTCCGCGACCGCTTCCGCCACCGGCTCGTCGTCCTCGACGGGCGCCGGGTCGGTGTCGGTCGAGAAGACGATGCCCGCCTCGCGCTCGATGTTGAGCACCTCGACCGGGTTGCCGAAACGACCGGGCAGCTTCAGGGTCTGCGAGGCCAGGTTCGCCACGGTGGGCACCGCGCCGAGGCCGATCTCGACGAACCGCTCCACGCCGAGGCCACCGTCGACCTCGTCGGCGAACAGCAGGTCCTGCGTCTCGATCCAGCGCACCGGGCTGGCGAACTGCCAGGCCAGCAGCTCGGACAGCACGATGCGGGTCAGGCTCGCCGGATCGGCCGCATGCCCGTCGAAGTCCGCGAGCACCGCGGCCAGCGGCTCGGAGGGCACCAGATCGGCGATCTCCTGGATGAACTCGCGCTCGAGCGAGAACGGCTTGGGCACCAGGTTCGGGATGTAGCGCCCGATCAGGATGGCCGGGTCGATGTCCTGCGGGAGCAGGTCGAGCAGGCGACCGCGGAAGTCGTCCACGCCGCCGCGCAGCACGGTCGAGTGGAACGGCACGTCGATGCCCGGGATCTGGATGTATGCCCGCTTGCCGCCGGTCTCGGCGCGCTTGCGGTCGATCTCCTTCTCGAGCGCATCGAGTCCCGCGACCGTGCCCGCGATGGCGTACTGCGAGCCGCGCAGGTTCAGGTTCACGATCTCCAGGAACTCACCGGTCTCCTCGGCGACTCCTCCAATGAACTCCGCGAGGTCCTCGTCGGCGACGCCGATCTGCGACGGCCGGATCGCGGCGAGGCGGTAGTCGGAGCGGCCCGCAGCGTCGCGGGGCACCAGGGCGTGCATCGCGGAACCGCGCTGGAAGACCACCTCGAGGACGGCCTCGAGCGGCAGCACCCCGGCGACGGCCGCCAGCGCGTTGTACTCGCCGACCGAGTGGCCGGCCAGCAGCGAGTCCTCCACGAATGCGCCGGCCTCGCGCAGCTCCGCCACCTGGGCGACTCCCAGCACGGCCATGGCGACCTGGGTGAACTGGGTCAGGTGCAGGACACCGTCGGGGTGCTTGTGGGTGACCCCACGCGCCTTGAGGACGGTCGGGTTGTCGCGGACGACGGCCAGGATCGAGAAGCCGAGGGTCCCGCGGGTGTGCTTGTCGGCGCGGTCCCAGATCTCCCGCGCGGCCTTGGACCTGGCGCGGGCGTCGAGGCCCATGCCGGGGCGCTGGATGCCCTGGCCGGGGAAGGCGTACACGGTCTTCGGCGCGGCGGTGCGGCCGGAGGCGACCATCACCAGGTCGCCGTCCACCCGGCAGCCGACCTCGATGACCTCGGCGCCGCCGTCGTAGGCGACACGGTCGACGCGGACGTCGATCTCGGCGCCCGGGCGGACCATGCCGAGGAAGCGAGCGGTCCACGCGGTCAGCCTGCGCGGCGGCACGGTCGCCGACGGGTCGACGGCGGTGACGACCTGCTGGGCGGCGGCGGAGAGCCACATGCCGTGCACGATCGGGCTGCCGAGCCCGGCGAGCAGCGCGGCCGCGTCGGAGGTGTGGATCGGGTTGTGGTCGCCCGAGACGCCCGCGAACGCGCCCATGTGCCGCGGCGCGACGATCGTGGCCTGGCGGCGACGGCGGCGCGGGGTGTCGGTGGCCGCGTCGGTCAGCGAGCCGCCTGCGCGGGCCGGGTCGGCCAGCTCGCCTGCACCGGTGCGGCCGCGGATCGCAAAGCGCTCCACCAGCTTTGCGAAGGTCGGTGCGGCGGTGCCGTGCTCGCGCATGGCCCCCACCTCGACGTGCACCTCGACGACGCGACCCATGTCGGTGTCGACGACGGAGACGGACTCGGCCTTCACGGTGAGCACGCTGGTCTCGGTCGGGATCGCCCCGACGAGGTCAACGGCATGGTCGAGGTGGACCAGGTCGAGCATGCCCTCGATGACGTGCGCACCCTCGGCCGTGGTGGCGGCGCCGAGCACCGCGAACACGGCGGGCCAGCAGGCACCGACGACGACGTCCGGCACCGCACTGGTGCCGATGGCGAGCGACTCGGGCAACCCGGCGCCGGTGACGCCTGCGTGGTCGGCGACCCGGTCGGGCACCCAGGCGAGGTTGACGCGCGCCACACCGTTCTTGACGGCGGGCAGGTCCTGGCCTGCCGCGACCCCGAGCAGCGCGGACATGGCGGCCTCGGCGTCCGCCGCGGTCACCACCGGGGCGCCGCCGTCACGGGTCGAGGCGGGCACGGTGATCCGGATCCGCACGGCGCGGTCGGCGACCAGCGGAACGGTCAGCTCGGCGTGCTCGGCGTCCACCGCATGCAGGGTGGCACCGGTCCTGGCGTGGGTGGCACTGTCGCCGTCCCCGGCGACGGTCCAGTCGGCCAGGTCGCCGAGCCGGTGCACGGGGTTGCGGGTCAGGCGCGAGGCCCACAGCACGTCGGGCGCGGACAGCACGACACCGAGCAGACCGCGGGCCGTGGCCGCGTGCCTGCGGCTCGCGACGGCGGCCGGCGTGGCGCCCTCGGCCAGCAGCTCCTCAGTGGTGGCGCGCTCGAAACGGTCGAGCAGGTCACCGACCGGCTCGTCCACCTCGGTGATGCCCGCGACGGCGACGGTGCCGGGGATGATGCACACCTGGTCGGCGGTGTAGCGCGGATCATGCGCCTGCCACAGGGAATCCGAACGCCACCAGCGGCGGACGTCCTTGTCGATGACCGGCACGAAGTTGACCGGCTTGCCAGGCGTCTTGCACAGGGCGGTGAAGAACGGCACGTCGGCCGGGTGCAGCACGACGGCGCCCGCGTCCGGGTAGGCGGCCTTGAGGGCGCACAGCGCGGCCTCGGGGCGCTCGAGTACCAGCTCGTCGTTGAACAGGGTCCGGATCGGACCGCGGTCGTTGCGGTGCAGCCGGGCCTCGGCGCGGCGGAGCATCTCGGCGAAGCGGTCGCGCCAGGTGCCGTCGAGCCAGACCGACTCGGTCGCGTCGGCGTACGCCTCCGCCCAGTCGGTGCCGCAGTCGAACGTCTTGGCCGAGTCGATCCCGACGGCCAGCTCCAGGTAGCGGCGCAGCCAGCGCTCGTAGGTCATGGTGGCGACGTCGCCGAAGTAGGGCTTGGCCGTGACGTCGAGCGCGGCGATGATCTCGTCGCGGCGCTGCGCGACGGCGTCGGCGTCACCGGCGACCTCGTCGAGCAGGCGGCCGGTGCGCGAGGCGGCGTTGTCGATCTCGTGGATGTCGGCGCCGAGCTGGCTGCGGCCCGAGGCCATGCCGCCGGTCGCGGTGCCCGCCCCGACCCAGTCGGGGGTGCCGGGGGTGTCCACCAGCAGCTGCTTCACGTCGGGGGCGGTGGTGGCCTCGAGCGTCGCCATGGCGGCGGTGCCGACGAGGATGCCGTCCACCGGCATCGCCGGGTAGCCGGCCTCGGTGGACCAGCGCCCGGTCAGGTAGTCGGCCGCCCGCTCCGGGGTGCCGATGCCGCCGCCGACGCAGATCACCAGGTTCGGCCGGGCACGCAGCTCGGCGTAGGTGGTGACGAGCAGGTCGTCGAGGTCCTCCCAGGAGTGGTGCCCGCCGGCCTTGCCGCCCTCGATGTGCACGATCACCGGGAAGTCGGGGACCTCGTTGGCGATCCGGATGACCGAGCGGATCTGGGCGACCGTGCCGGGCTTGAACGCGACGTGGCCGATGCCGACCTCGGACAGCTCCTCGATCAGCGCGACGGCCTCGTCCAACTCGGGGATGCCCGCCGTCACGATGACGCCGTCGATCGGGGCGCCCGCGGAGCGCGCCCGCTGCACCAGCCGCTTGCCGCCGAGCTGGAGCTTCCACAGGTAGGGGTCCAGGAACAGCGAGTTGAACTGGACCGCGCGGCCCGGCTCGAGCAGGGTCTGCAGCTCGGCGACCCGGTCGGTGAAGATCTTCTCGGTGACCTGGCCGCCGCCGGCGAGCTCGGCCCAGTGGCCCGCGTTGGCCGCCGCGGCGACGATCTTCGCGTCGACGGTGGTCGGGGTCATGCCTGCGAGCAGGATCGGCGAGCGACCGGTCAAACGGGTGAACGCGGTCTCGACGCCGACCTTGCCGTCGGGCAGCGACACCAGGGTCGGCTTGAACTCGCTCCAGGCCTTCGCCACCTCGGGCGCCGCACCGGGGGTGATGAGGTGGCGCTGGCCCACGCGCGTCGACGCCGCGACGATGCCGACGCCGTGCCCGCGCAGCGAACCGGCCGTCATGCGGGTGAGCAGGTCGCCGGGACCGAGGTCGAGGACCCAGGCCGCGCCTGCGTCGACCACGGAGTCCACCGCCGCGACCCAGTCGACGGGGTCGACGAGGCAGAGGCGGGCCAGCTCGCTCGCGAGTTCGGGGTCGAGTCCGCAACGGACGGCCCAGGCGCCGACCGTGTCCACGGCATCAGCGAGCGCCGGGTGGTGGAAGCCGATCTCCACGGCGAGCGGCTCGAAGACCGGCGCGAACACGGCGCCGCCGCGCTTCTTGGCGTCGCGCTCACGCGCCTCGTCCTCGGCGATCTGCTCGGCCCGCTGCTGGACGCGTGCCAGCTGCGCCGGGGTGCCGGAGACCACCACGCGACGGCGGGCGTTGCGGATGGCCATCACGGCAGCGCGCTCGGCGTCGACGCCGGCGGCGACCTCGTCAACGATGGCCTGGATGCGATCGGGGTCGACATCGGAGATGGCGAGCATGGGGGCGCGCTCGGCGCCGCCGATGACGCCGCGACGACGGCCGACCAGGACCGCTGCCGCGCCGATCAGCTGCGCGATGGCCAGGAGGGCGCCGTCGGTGTCGCCCCCGTCGGCGACGGCCTGCACGCCGAGCATCCCCTGCGAGTGCCCGATCACGGCGACCGGCGGGTTCTGGGCGGGGTCGAGGCCCTGCAGGCGCACCGAGCGCAGGGCGGCGAGCTGCGCGAGGAAGACGCCGGGCAGTGAGACCGACGCGGAGGTGAGGGCCGCGGCGGAGGGACCGGCCGGAGTGACGTCGTCGTCCACGACGTCCTGTTCGAGGATCCAGCCGATCGGATCGAAGCCCGCGGGCCGGACCACGAGCAGGTCCTGCGCGACGGGCGCGAGGAGGGCGGCCGCCTCGTTGACGAGATCCGTCATGTCGGGCTCGAGGCCGTTGTCGCGGATCAGCTCCTCGAGGGGGGCCAGCCATGCCGCGCCCTGGCCGCCGAACGCGAGGGCGTACGGCTCACCGGCCACGAGCCGATCGCGCAGCGCGGACTTCGGAGACCCGGCGCGCGCAGAGATCCGCGACCCTCCGGTGCCGCTTCCCTTACCCACCGGCGTGCTCTCGTCGATCGTCACGATTGACTGTCCTCTCCTGGTCGATGCCCACCGAGATCTCGGGCCACACGCGGCACATCGGCAGGCCGCGGACGGATCTTCGGGGACGCGATCAGGCTCGCACAGAATGGTGAGGATTTCCTCACGTTTGCGACCTGGACAAGCGTTCTACCAGGTAGTAGGCGTGACGCAGGTCACAAATCGGCTTCACAAGTGACTCGCGGGTAAGGAGAGAACGCGCTGGCCTGACCGAAAACGACCCGACGCGAAACCTGAGGAACCCCTCATATTGATCGTTATCAACTCGTTATCAGCGGCTCCGCCGCCCGTGCGTGAGTCGCACCCCGATCGGGGCCAAAAGCGCGCACGATTCCGACTACCCGAGGCGCCGCGCGAGGGCCTCCGGATCGTCCACCCCGACCACGAGCGCAGCGAACGGCTGACCCGAGAGCTCGATCCGCAACGCCGGCTGCCCCCTGCGCACGTCGACGAACTCGCGCCGTCCTCGTGAGCGCCAGGTGCCGAGTTTGCGCCCGCCGGGCACGCCCAATCCGGGCGCACGGATACCGCGCGGCGCCGACGGCCCGTCCGGACAGACCTCGACGGCACTGATCGAACTCAACGGGACCTCGACGTCGCCATGGAGGGCACCGACCTTCTCCCACGTCGACAGGGTGAGGCGAAGGGTGCCGTCCGTGATAGTGAGTGTTCCCATGCGATCAGCTCTACCAAATCGGGCGACGGCCCCGGCCGGGCGACACGGCCGGGACCGCACTCCGTGACGGCGACTCTCACACCGCCTCCGCGTATCCGGTGCCCGCGGCCTGCGCCGCGAGGCCTGTCGCCGCGAATCCACCGCTTTTGGGCCCAGGGCCAGGCAAACATCGATACTGTCCGGTTTGTTTCAGCCACGATCACGTCGGAGGACCCCTACATGCGATTGACCGCCCGCGCCGCACTCATTGCGGCGGCCTCGATCCCGCTGGCCGTTGTGGCCCCCGCACAGGCGTCGGCGGCCTCGGCCGGCGACTTCACCTTCGCCTACACGGTGAACGGATCGACGGTGACCAACACGATCACCAACAACTCGGGCATCACGCAGGCGTGCTCGACTGTGGTGACGCCTGCGCCGGGCGGGGTGTTGCCGCCGGTCAAGGACGCCGTCGTCGACCGACCGCATCAATACACCACGGACACGGTCGACCCCGGCACGGCGACACAGACCGTGACGGATATCCCCGACGGCACCTATGTCGTATGGGCCGCCTGCGGCCTCGGCAGCGGTCCCACCACCTTCTGGGTCTCGGACTACCCCGGCCTTGTCGACCACATGGCGGACATCCATCCGGGCAAAACCGTTTTCCCCGTGCAACAGAAGGCGACAATCGTCACCGTCGGCGACTCCGAGGGCTCCGGCAGCCTCGCGGACATCGGCGCGATCTTCGGGAGCTGACACCCCGTTCCCCCATCCACGCCGAAGGCCCGCACCGATCCCCGTGCGGGCCTTCGGTTTACCTCACACCCGAACCACTGACTCCGCCTCGCCCAACGCCGGCTCCCCCGGTGCCTCGACGAAATCGCGGGACCGGATGAGCAGCAGCGTCGCGACCGCCGCCAGCGCCGCGGTCGCCGAACCGATCAGCAGGATGCTGTCGAGTGCCTCCGCATATCCGGTGCCCGCGGCCCGCGCCGCGAGCCCACGGAGTTCGGGCGGCAGCGATCCGATCGCCGACGCGGTGCTGCCGCTGCTGACCGCGTCCGCGAACTCCCCCGCCCGGCCGGCGAGCGGACCGTCCGACAGGGCCGCTCGCACCGAGTCGTCCATCCGCGAGGCCAGCAGGCTGCCGAGGGCCGCGACGCCGGTCGCGATGCCGACCTGCCGGAACGTCGAGTTGATGCCCGAGGCCATACCCGCGCGGTCCTGCTCGACGACGCCGACCGCGGTCGAGGCGAGCGGCGGGTTGATGAGCCCGGCCCCCGCGCCCGCCACGAGGAAGCCCGGGACGAACTGGGTCCAGCTGCCCGCCGGGTCGACGTCGCGCATCAGCCACAGTCCGGCCGCGACCAACACGAACCCGGGGGCGATCAGCCAGCGCACCGGGACCACGTCGCTGAGCCGGCCCGCCACCCCCGCGGTCACGAAGATCGCCAGGGTCAGCGGCAGGAACCGCAGCCCGGTCTCGACGGCCGAGTAGCCCTGGATCCCCTGCAGGAAGATCACCAGATAGGTCAGCAGCGAGAACAGCGAGGCGGAGATGGCCCACGCGGCGATCAACCCGCCGCCAAAGGTCGGTACCCGCAGCAGGCTCAGGTCCAACATCGGTGCGGCCGAGGTCTTTTCGATGACGACGAAGGACACGAGAAGCACCACGGAGGCCACCAGTGAACCGGCCACCGTGACCGATCCCCAGCCGTCGACGTGGCTGCGGATCAGCCCGAACACCAGCGCGCCGAGCGCGGCACTGAACGTCACGCAGCCCGCCCAGTCCACCCGGTGCGAGGTCGGTGCCCGCGACTCGTCGACCCGCAGCAACGTCACCGCCAGCGCCACGATCCCGATCGGGAGGTTGACGAAAAAGATCCACCGCCAGGACAACCCGCTGGTGAGCGCCCCGCCGAGCACCGGCCCCACCGCCACCGCCACACCGGTGACGGCGCCGAACACGCCGAAGGCGACGCCCCGCTCGCGCGGCGCGAATGCGCCCGCCAGCAACGCGAGGGAGGTCGCGAACATGATCGCGCCGCCCACGCCCTGAACCGCGCGCGAGACGGACAGTAGCACCAGCGAGTCGGCCACGCCGCACAGCAGCGAACCGACGGTGAACACGACGAGTCCGACCGCGAAGACCAGCCGCCTGCCGTACTTGTCCGCGATCGTTCCCGCGGTGAGCAGGAAGGCCGCGAGGGTGAGCGCGTACGCGTCGATCACCCACTGCAGATCGGTGAGCGAGGCGCCGAACTCGCGCTGGATGTCGGGCAGCGCGACGTTCACGATCGTCACGTCGAGCAAGAGCATGAACACCCCTGTGCATACGGCAATCAGGGTCCACCATTTCCGAGCCATGACCCACCCCTTTCCTGAGTGTGCACTCAAAAATAACATCATTTCTGAGTATTGGCTCAATAATCTTTTCGCGCCCGGTAGGCTCGGCTCACCATGACCACCGCACCCGCCCCGCGCCGCGGCAGGCCACCCTCCGGCGGCCGCGAGGAGATCCTGTCCGCGACCCTGGCTGTACTGCGCGAACGCGGCGTCGCGAAGCTGACCACCCGGGAGGTCGCGAGGCGGGCCGGGGTGTCCGAGGGCAGCATCTACTACCACTTCACGGACCGCTTCGGCCTGCTGCTGGCGGTGTTCGAGAGGGGGCTGCGCCCGCTGGCCGACCTCAATCAGCGGGGGTTCGCCGGGACCGACCTGCGCGACACCCTTGCCGGGTTCATGGCGGCGGTCGAGGCGTTCCTGGATCCGGCGATGGACGTGCTCACCGCGGCGCAGTCGGATGCCGACCTGCGCGAGGCGCTCGGCGAACACATGCGGGACAACGACCTCGGCCCGCATCGCGGGATCACGATGTTGGGCGCCTACCTCGCACAGCAGCAACTCCTCGGCGTCGTCCGCGCCGACGTCGACGCGGAGACGGTCGCCTACACGCTGGTGAGCGGCTGTTTCATGCGCGCCTCCCAGGAGCGGATGATCGGTCACACGCTGGGCGTCGCCTCACGCGAGCAGCAACTGGACATGCTCATGACGCTGCTCGCGCCCACCGGTGACACCGTGAAGTAGGCTGTTTCGGCACGCGCGAGTGGCGGAATTGGCAGACGCGCCAGGTTTAGGTCCTGGTGTCTCAGGACGTGGGGGTTCAAGTCCCCCCTCGCGCACCATGGCAGTTCCACGAACTGCACACGACGAGGTCACGAACTCGGGAGAGTCCGTGACCTCGTTCCGGGCAGCTGTACGACTTTCGGGCCGCCGCGGCAGTCCGCCGCAACTAGGGTCAGAACATGATTCGCGGAGCGCATGTTGTTCTCTACAGCACCAACGCGGAGGCAGACCGGGCGTTCTTCCGCGACGTGCTCGACTATCCGTCCGTCGATGCCGGGCACGGCTGGTTGATCTTCGCCCTTCCGCCGGCCGAGCTAGCCATACATCCAGCCGACGCTGATGGCGTGCACGAGCTGTTTCTGATGTGCGACGACGTCGAGGCATTCGTTGAACAGATGGCTGAACACGGTGTCACCTGCTCGGACCTGCGGCGCGAACGGTGGGGATTGATCACCCACCTCACACTGCCCGGTGGCGGAGCACTCGGTGTTTATGAACCCACACATCCCTCGCCGCTGAACCCGCGGTGATCACGGCTCGACCCCGGGCCCGAAATTTCGTGTCTATTGGCGGTAGTCGCGGAACGCGGCGCGCAGGTCGTCGATGATCAGGTCGGGTTCTTCCATGGCCGCGAAGTGACCGCCCCGATTGAATTCGGTCCAGCGCACGATGTTGTGGTTCCGTTCGGCGATCCGGCGGACGGGGATGCCGAGGTCTTGCGGCAAAACGGCGACCGCGACCGGCACATCGGTCTCGGGTTCGGGTCTACCCCAGGTTGCGGCGCCTTCGTAGTAGTAGCGCGCCGACGAGCCCGCGGTGCCGTTGAGCCAATAGATCATGACGTTGGTCAGCATCGCGTCGCGGTCGACAGCGTCCTCCGGCACGTCGGTCGAGTCGGTCCAGTCCTTGAAGCGTTCGACGATCCATGCCAGTTGACCCACCGGTGAGTCGGCGAGCGCATAGGACAGGGTCTGCGGGCGGGTGGCCTGCAGCATCGCGTAGGCGCCGAGCTCGTACTGGGCGCGTTGCGCCAGCTGCAGGGCGCGCTTCTCGGCGGGGTTGTCGAGGTCGGCCGTCTCGGGGGTGACGGTGGCCGAGGCGATCATCGTCACGTGCAGCGCCACGACGTGCTCGGGATCGATCACCGCCAGCTCTCGGGAGATGGCCGCGCCGGTGTCTTCGCCGTGCGCGGCGTAGCGGTCGTAGCCGAGCCGATGCATCAGCTGCGCCCAGGCGTGCGCAGCCCGGGTGGTCGACCAGCCGACCGCAGGCCCGGACAACCCGAATCCGGGGATCGTCGGCACGACGACATCGAACGCGTCCTCGGCCCGACCGCCGTGTGCGACCGGGTCGGTCAGCGGCCCGATCACGTCGAGGAACTCCACGATCGATCCGGGCCAACCGTGGGTGAGGATCAGCGGAATGGCACCGGGTTCGGCCGACCGGACATGGATGAAATGCACGTCGTGGCCGTCGATCTCGATGCGGAACTGTGGGAACGCGTTGAGCCGCGTCTCCTGCTCTCGCCAGTCGTAGGTGGTGCGCCAGTACCGCGCCAGCTCCTGGGTGTAGTCGAGCGGAATGCCCTGCGCCCAACCGACTCCGGTGACACCGTCCGGCCATCGGGTCTCGTCCAGTCGCCGATGCAAGTCGTCGAGCTGGGCTTGGGGGACGTCGATACGGAAGGGAGTGATCTCTGCGCTCATGAGAATCACCGTATGGAGGGGCTAGGACAACTTCCGCCCTAGGTTTGGTGGAGAATGCGCGGTGTGTTGGAAACCTCGGCTCGACTACTCGAACTCCTGTCTCTCCTGCAGACACCCCGGGTGTGGACCGGCGCCGACCTGGCCGAGCGCCTGGAGGTCGATGCGCGGACCATCCGCCGCGACATCGACAAGCTGCGCAACCTCGGCTACCCCGTGCACGCGGTCGCAGGAGCGGCCGGCTACCGACTGGGCGCGGGAACCAAATTGCCCCCGCTGCTGCTGAACGACGACGAGGCGGTCGCCGTAGTCCTCGGGCTGCGCACCGCCGCGGGCGGAACCATCACCGGCATCGAGGAGAGTTCGCTGCGGGCGCTGACGAAGTTGGAGCAGATCCTCCCGCCGCGACTGCGCCACCGCGTCTCGGCCTTACAGGCCGCGACCGTCAGCATGCCGGCCGGAACCCCGGCCGTGGACCCGGACGTGCTCACCACGATCGCCGCCGCGATCCGCGACCACGAACAGCTTCGCTTCGACTACCGCACGCACGACGGCACCGCGATCCGGCGCGCGGCCGAACCGCATCGGCTCGTACACACCGGGCGGCACTGGTACCTGGTCGGCTGGGACGTCGAAAAGAACGATTGGCGCACGTACCGTGTCGACCGCCTGCGTCCGCGCATCCCCAACGGACCGCGATTCACCCCGCGCGAGGCACCCGAGGTGGACCTGACCGGCTGGGTGTCGCGCGGGGTCAGCACCGCCCCTTACCGATATCAGGCGCGCATCACCCTCGAGGTATCGGCGGCCGTGGCTGCGGATCGCATCCCACCGACCGTCGGCGTCATCGAGGCGATCGACGACGGGCACTGCCTGCTGCACACCGGCTCGAACTCGCTCGACGAAATAGCCGTCTACACCGGACTTTTCGGCTTCGGATTCCGAGTGCACGAACCACCCGAACTCATCGACCACCTGCGTGCACTGGCGCACCGCGTCACCGCGGCCATCGCGCCCCCGGACGACGCGCGGTCGGCGATGAAGCCGTAACGAGCCCCAGCGATGAGCAGTTACGTCCTGAAAATCACCGGGCGTGCTGCCGGCGCACCATCTCGTCGATCCAGATGGGCGCGAACGGAGACGTGCAGTTCGGCGGCGTCGGGTAGTCCTCGAGCACCTCGAGGCGCTCACCGATGTCGACGGCCCGGGCGCACCATGGCAGTTCCGCGAACTGCACGCGACGAGGTCACGAACCCGAAGGGGTTCGTGGCCTCATTTCGTCGGTTCGGCGGGCGCCGCGGTCGCCGCAATGAGGTCCGCGGCCAACGCGCGCAGCTCGGCGGCGGGTCCACTCGTCGAATAGAGACCGCCCACCGCCAGCGCGCCCACGATCGCGATATGCAGTCGGTCGGCCAGGCGATCGCTGTCGGCAACGCCGAGTCCGCCTGTCAGCGACCGGAGGCGGCGCCGGAGCTCCTCCTCGTGTCGAAGACAGCGTTCCCTGATGTTCTCCGCTTCCTCGCCGTCGAATTCGGCTGCGGTGTTGACGAATGCGCACCCGCGATAGGCCTGCTGTGTCGCGAGCTCCTGCAGCCAGGTCAGCTGCGCGTCGAGCTGGTCCCGAGGGTCCGTGTGCCGCGCGGCGGTTTCGTCCCACTGCGCCCAGAAGATGTCATCGCGACGTTGCAAGACCGCGAGGACGAGGTCGTCCTTTGCCGGGAACCATCTATACAGGCTCGCTTTCGCCACCCCGGCCCGACGGACGACCTCGTCCACCCCGACGGCGCGAACACCGTTAACATAGAAGAGATCCGCCGCGATATCGATCAGCTTCTCGCGCAGCGCGGGGCCACGCACCTGCTTGGACATCTCGCGGGCACTTTCCTTCCTAGCTGCCCATCACGATCGCGGCCTTACCGAAACCGCTACGGGCGTGCACCCATTGCTGGGCGTCGGCGGCGCGATGCAGGTCGAACTCGGCACCGACGACAACCCGTATCAGTCCCGCGTCGATCAGGGTGGTGATCGCCCGCAATGCTACGGGGTCCGGCTCGACGAGGCACGAGACCGCTCGGATACCGCATTCCGCCGCTGTTGCAGCGTATTCCGGTATCGACCATGCGGTTGCCAATGCAATCGCTCCCCCGGTCGCGACCAGACCGAAGAGCGACCTGCCGAAGTCACCACCCACCAGATCGATCGCTGCGTCCACTGCTCCGATCGCCGCGACCGCCGTGGAATCGGAGTAGTCCACGCAGGACCCTGCCCCCAGCTCGTACAGGGCCGGGTGATCTCCTGCACGCGCAAGGGCGACGACGGTGGCGCCGCGCGCGACCGCCAACTGCACGGCCAGGTGCCCGACCCCGCCGGAGGCCCCGCTGATGAGGACGCGATGTCCGGAGCTCACTCCGGTGGCGTCGAGCATCTGCCACGCCGTGAGCGCGGCCATCGGCAGGCATGCCGCCTCGGTGAACGAGATCGAGGCCGGGATGGGTGCCAGATGGTGGGCAGGGACCGTCATGTACTCCGCATACGTTCCCGCGGGGTAGGGAAACCACGCCAGACCGAAGAGTCGGTCGCCGACGGCGTGGCGAGTCACGCCGTACCCGAGCGCATCCACCACGCCCGCGACATCCCAGCCGGGAATGAACGGTAGGTGCATGGATTGCTCGTAGCCGGCATTGAGTCCGGTGTACATGTCGATCGGGTTGACGCTGGTCCCCTTGACCGCGATACGCACCTCGCCTGCGGCGGGTTCGGGTCGGGGGACGTCGGCAATCTCGAGTGCCGAACCCCAGTGTTCGTGCCGGGCCGCCAGCATTGTGGCGCTGCCGGCTCCGCGTGCTCCTACGATCATGACGCCCGGACCAGGGCCGACGCGTCGACGCCGCACTGACGGGCCACCCCGGCGACGTCGAAATGGAAGCTCTCATAGCTCACGCGGCCGTCCTCGAATCGGAACAGCATGAAAACGGGGACCGTCGCCCGTAGGCCGTTCGGAACCACTCCGTTCCATGTGAACGCGGGCGTGAGGGAGATCTCGCCCCAGCAGCACAGGGTGTCACCGTCCATGGCGTGGCCGTCCACGCGTACCTCGTAGTCGGGTGCGAACGCGAACCACCCCTCGACCGCTCCCTTGACCTCGGGTCCGACGAATCGGGTTCCCAGAGGTGGTGATTCGAGGACTGCACCCGGGTGGTAGATCGCCATCGCTGCCACCGCGTCCTGCCGACTCTTCGCGTGCGCCAACCTCTCGACCACCTGTATCGCCCTGTTCACCGAGATTGCTTGATCGACCATCCTGCACTCACCCCTTCGATGCTTTTATCGAGACAGATCTGTCTCTTTTTAGCGTTGTGGAGGGGTCATGTCAAGAAAAAGAACGAGGTCACGAACCCGGCTGGGCTCGTGACCTCGTTTTGTCGGCGGGGTCGTCGGATGACAGGGTGACCGCTGGACGAAGTGGCGGATCGATCCGCACTCCGACGGATGTCACCGGGCGTGCTGTCGGCGCACCATCTCGGTGATCCAGATCGGCGCGAACGGCGACGTGCAGTTCGGCGGCGTCGGGTAGTCCTTGAGCACCTCCAGGCGCTCACCGATGTCGATTGCCCGGGCACGGTACTCGGCGTGCTCGATCCCGATCTGAGCCAGGCAGTGGTTCATCGCCCACTGCAGGCGCTCCGGGGCGTCTCGCATCTGCGACTCGATGATGTCGAGCAGTCCCGCGAGGTCGAAGCCCTCGGACTTCTTCGCCACCCGCTCGGTGGTCAGCGCCCAGCCGGCACTCGCGACGACGGGATCCGAATCGGCGAACCAGGCCGCGCGCAGCTCCTCGGAGTGCGGGTTCTTCTTCACCACGTAGTTCACCAGCCAGTCGTGCACCTTGGGGGTGCGCGCCTCGCGCAGCATGAGGTCCAACTCGTCGCGCTCGAACGCCTTCGGGCGGCAGATCAGGATCGCCAGCAGTCTCGCCGCGGTGTCCCCCGTCGCCCAGTGTTGGCGCGCGAGTTCCTGCTGCGTCTTCAGCCGCTTCGCGATCGCGCGCAGCTTGCCGAGGTTCACACCGTGATCGTCGCCGTGCTTCTCGTTCACCTTGCGCGCCTTCGGGTCCTCGAGCGCGGCCAGCTCGGCCATCACCTCGGCCACCGTCGCGTCGGTCACCTCAGGCTCCCGTCCATCTGGAAATCGCCGGGAACGTTCGGGATCGGAGCGTCACGTCGCCTTCTCCGCGATGATCTGGATGAGGTTGCCGCACGTGTCGTCGAAGACGGCAATGACCGCGGTCCCGATGTCGGTCGGCGGTTGGGTGAACACCACGCCCCTTCCGGTCAGCCGGGCATGCTCGGCCTCGACGTCGTCGACGGCGAACTGCGCGAGAGGAATGCCGTCCTCGGCGAGGGCATCGCGGTAAGGCTTCACCGCGGGGTGGTGCGCCGGCTCCAGCAGGAGTTGCGGGCCGTCGGGCGATTCGGGCGAGACGACCGTGAGCCACGAGTCGTCGCCGAGAGGAATGTCGTGATGCTTCGTGAAGCCGAGCACGTCGGTGTAGAAGGCGAGGGCTGCTCGCTGGTCGTCGACGAACAAACTCGTCAGATTGATTCTCATCGATCGTCTCTCTCTCGGACAGGCCATCGCCTGGCGATCTCGGCGAGTGGCTCGGAATTGAAGTAGTGGAATTTGGATCGTCCACGCCGCTCCGTCACGACCAGCCCCGCCGACTCGAGCACGCCGAGGTGCTGAGAGATCGCCTGACGCGTGAGGCCGAGACCGTGCCGCACCGTGAGCAGGGAACAGATCTCGAACAGCGTCTGGCCGTCGCTCGCCGCCAGTTCGTCGAGGATGACACGCCTCGTCTCGTCGTCGAGGGCGCGGTACACGGTGACCACGACCCCACCATAGGCAAGTCAACGCTTGCATATCAAGGCCCAGGCGACCGCGAGGCCGGTGAGGGTGATCCACGCCTCCCAGGCTCCGTACCGGCGGCTCCGCAGGCTCGGGTACCGTCGTTGTGTGGCCAGTTCACCCTCCCGTCGCAGACCAGCGCTGATTCTCTTCGTCGTCATCGCTGCGGCCGGGTGTCTCGCACTCGGATGGTGGCAGTGGACCCGCTTCGAGGCCGTCGGCGGTACCGGGCAGAACCTGGGCTATGCATTCCAATGGCCGCTGTTCGCGGCGTTCGTGGTGTACGCGTACCGGCGGTTCGTGCAGCTCGAGGACCGCGACCCGGCCGAGGACCTGTCCTCCGCCTCCGAGGTCCGCGAGATCCCCGCCGATGTGCTGCCCACCCGCACCCGGCCGGGTGACCAGCGACTGGACGCGGACAACCCGGACGACGAGGCCCACCAGGCGTACAACAACTACCTCGCGCAGCTCAGAGCGGGCGAGGCCGATAGGAGCAGCACGTGAGCACGGCCCCCGACGAGACCGTCACCGCGACCGAAGTTCGCGACACCAAGAAAATCGCCTCGGCGCTGCTGCGCTACCGCGTCCTCGCCTACGCCACCGGCATCTGGCTGCTCGTGCTCACCGCGGAGATGGTCGCGAAGTACATGTTCAAGGTGGACAACCTGCCGAGCTGGATCGCGATCGTGCACGGCTGGGTCTACTTCGTCTACCTGATCCTGACGATGGACCTCGCGGTGAAGGTGCGCTGGCCCGTGGGCCGGACCATCGGCACCCTGCTCGCGGGCACCGTCCCGTTCCTGTCGTTCTTCGTCGAGCACTGGCGCACCCAGCAGGTCAAGCGCGACTTCGGCGTCTGATCGCCGGGCGGCGAACCCCTAGGACCCGCCGCCGCCCAGGATCACGGGCTGACCCGTCAGGATCGCGATCACGTACGTGATCCAGCCCTGCGGCGTCACGGGAATCATCATCGGCGACATCTGTACGTCCTCACGGCGACGGTCGGGGCGCAGGCCGCCCCGCTGGCCCGTCGAGTGTGCACCTTCCGACGCATCGCCCGAAAGGGAACGCGCGGAACTGCACACTCGACGGCCGGGGGGAACCTAGCTGCCTGCCAGCGCGGCGATCGCGGGCACCAGCTGCGCCAGCGCCCGGCCGCGGTGCGAGGCCGCGTCCTTCTCCTCGGGGGTCAGCTGCGCCGCCGAGCGCGACTCCCCCTCAGGCACGAACACCGGGTCGTAGCCGAATCCGCCGTCGCCGCGGGGCTCCCTGGCGATGGTGCCTGGCCACGTTCCGCGCACCACCGACTCCTCGCCGCCCGGCACCACGAGGGCACAGGCGGAGACGAAGGCCGCTCCCCTGCGCTCGTCCGGCACGTCGGACAGCTGCGCGAGCACCAGCGCGGTGTTCGCCGCGTCGTCACCGTGCGCGCCCGACCACCGCGCCGACAGCACCCCCGGCATCGCGTTCAGCGCGTCCACCTCGAGCCCCGAATCGTCCGCGACGCACGGCAACCCGGTGGCCGCAGCGCCGTCGCGGGCCTTGGCCAGCGCATTGCCCTCGAAGCTCGCCGCGGTCTCGGGCGCCTCCGGGAACGGCGGCACCTCGTCGAGGCCGACGAGTTCGACGCCGCTCACCCCGGCCGCCTCAAGCACGCGCCGAAGCTCCTTGAGCTTCTTCGCGTTTCGGCTCGCGACGAGGAGTCGGACGGCCTCAGGCACCGAACTTCTTCTTCGCCGCCTCGGGCTCCTTCGGCTCGGGCAGCTCGCCCGGGTAGGGCAGCGCGAGGGCCTGCTTCTGCACCTCGAACAGCTGCTCGCAGCCGGCCAGAGCGGAGTCGAGCAGCTTGTCCAGCGTGGTGCGCGGGAAGGTCGCGCCCTCTCCGGTGCCCTGCACCTCGACGAGGGTGCCGGTGTCCGTCGCGACGACGTTCATGTCGACCTCGGCGCGCGAATCCTCCTCGTAGGGAAGGTCCAGCCGCACCCGGCCGTCGACGACGCCGACGCTGACCGCGGCGATCGCGCAGGAGAGCGGCTGCGGGTCGGCCAGCCTGCCAGCCGCGCGCAGGTAGGTCACGGCGTCCGCCAGCGCGACATAGGCGCCGGTGATCGCGGCGGTCCTGGTGCCGCCGTCGGCCTGCAGCACGTCGCAGTCGATGGCGATGGTGTTCTCGCCGATCGCGGCGAGGTCGATGCAGGCGCGCAGCGAGCGGCCGACCAGCCTGCTGATCTCCTGGGTTCGTCCGCCGACCTTGCCCTTGACCGACTCGCGGCCGCTGCGGGTGTGGGTCGCCGCGGGCAGCATCGCGTACTCGGCAGTCAGCCAGCCGAGGCCGGAGCCCTTGCGCCAGCGCGGGACGCCCTCCTCGACGCTCGCGGTGCACATCACACGGGTGCCACCGAATTCGACGAGAACCGATCCGGCCGGATGGCTCGTGAAGCCCCGGGTGATCCGTACCTCGCGGAGTTCGTCGTCCGCCCTGCCATCCAGTCGTCTGCTCACGGGCGCAAGCCTAGACGTCCCGCGACTCAGATCTCGAAGACGTCCCCGGGCGATACGGCGTGGACGGGTCCGGAGAACTCGGCCTTGGCCTCGGCGATGACGTCCTCGCGGGAGGTCCACGGCGGGATGTGCGTGAGCAGGAGCTCGCCGACCCCGGCCCTGGCCGCGACCTGTCCGGCCTCGGTGCCGGAGAGGTGGATGCCCTTCGGCCGATCGGGGTGATGTGTCCAGGAGGCCTCGGCCAGCAGCACATTCGCGCCACGCGACAACTCGACCACCTCGTCGCACATCCCGGTGTCGCCGGTGTAGACGAGGGTCCGGCCCGCCGGATCGCTGATCCGCAGCCCGTACGCCTCCGGCGGATGGAACACCCGGCGCGAGGTGACGGTCAGGGCGCCGTGGCTCATCGATCCGCCGTCGGTGAAGGCGCGCAGGTCGATCGTGTCGGAGATGTCGTCGTACTCGCCGCCGCACTCCGAGGAGGCGGCCCCGATCCGGCAGGCGGTGTCCGTCGGTCCGCAGACGACGGCCCGGCCGACCGGCGGGTTGGGGTGGTACCGGCGCCACACCAGCAGCCCCGGCAGGTCGAGGCAGTGATCCGCGTGCAGGTGGGTCAGGAAGATCGACACCTGACCGGGGTCGGCGTAACGCTGCAGCGCTCCGAGCACGCCGGGGCCGAAGTCTAGGACCGCGGGCGGGGTGTCCGGAGCGGTCAACAGGTAGCCCGAGGCGGGCGAGTCGGGACCCCCGACGCTGCCCGAACAACCCAGGACGGTGATGCGCATGTTTCCCATGCTGCCACGACCACCTGATCCGGAAAAAGCTTCGGGTGGAATCGAGACCAAACGCGGGTCCGTGATCCGCTGCGCCGGGCGTCACACCTGCACGTTCGCTACCGGTTCAACGCCTTCGCCTCGCGCGCCTTGCGGACATCGGAGGCCAGCACCCAGGCGGCGACGACGCCGCCGACCGCGCCGAACAGGTGCCCTTCCCAAGAGATCCCGGGCTGGCCGGGGAGCACGCCCCACAGCGCCCCGCCGTAGATCACCAGAACGACCAGCCCGAGTGCCATCTGCCCGAAGTGCCTGGCGAAGATGCCGCGGGTGATCAGGTAGGTCAGCCAGCCGAACACGAGCACCGAGGCGCCGAGATGGTTGTTCACCGAGCCGAACAGCCACACCCCGACACCGCCGATCACCCAGATGATGCCGGTGGCCGCGAGCCCGCGTCCGATGCCAGACAGCATCACCAGGAATCCGAGCACCAGCAGCGGGATGGTGTTCGCGACCAGGTGCGCCCACCCGCCGTGCAGCACCGGCGCGAAGACGATCCCCCACAGACCGTCGACGGTCCGCGGCTGGATGCCACCGTTGTCGAGGTTGCCCTTGACGAGCATGTCGATGAACTCGAGGACGTACAGCCCGACCACGAAGCCGCCGATGACCGCGGCCGCCTGCTTCCACATCGGGCGCTCGGCCGCCTGCTTGGTCGCGGGTGGGTTCGACGGCACCGACAGGGCGGGGTTGGTGTACTTGAACGGGTCACCCGGGGTGCTCATCCGAACCTCTTTCCCTCACGCCCACAGCTGCCCCTCCAGGGCCGCCTCCGCATCCTCGAGGGTACCGGCGTACGCACCGGTGGACAGATACTTCCAGCCGCCGTCGGCCACGATGAAGGCGATGTCGGCGCGGGCTCCCGCCTTGACCGCCTTGGCCGCGACCCCGAGTGCCGCGTGCAGCACGGCCCCGGTCGAGACGCCCGCGAAGATGCCCTCGCGCTCGATCAGCTCCCTCGTCCGCCGCACCGCGTCGAACGGGCCGACCGAGAACCTCGAGGTGAGCACCGACTCGTCGTACAGCTCTGGGATGAAGCCCTCGTCGATGTTGCGCAGGCCGTAGACCAGTTCGCCGTAACGCGGCTCGGCTGCCACGATCTCGATCCCCTGGACGTGTTCGCGCAGAAAGCGTCCCGTGCCCATCAGGGTGCCGGTCGTGCCGAGACCGGCCACGAAATGTGTGATCTCCGGCAGGTCGCGCAGCAGCTCCGGACCGGTGCCCTCGTAGTGCGCGGCCGGATTCGCCGGGTTTCCGTACTGGTAGAGCATCACCCACTCGGGGTGCTCCGCGGCGATCGCCTTCGCCCGCGCCACCGCCTCGTTGGAGCCGCCGCGCGCGGGCGAGTCGATGATCTCGGCGCCGAACATGGTCAGCAGCTGCCTGCGCTCGATCGAGGTGTTCTCCGGCATCACGCAGATCAGCCGGTAGCCCTTGAGCTTGGCGGCCATCGCCAGCGAGATCCCGGTGTTGCCGCTGGTCGGCTCCAGGATGGTGGCGCCGGGCGTGAGCAGTCCGTCCCGCTCGGCCTGCTCGATCATCCGGAGCGCGGGCCGATCCTTCACCGAGCCGGTGGGATTGCGATCCTCCAGCTTTGCCCACAGCCGCACCGGTACCTCGCCGGTCCAGCGCGGGGACAGGTGCGGCAGCCCCACCAGCGGTGTGTCGCCCAGGGTCTCGATCAGCGAGTCGTACCGGGCCACCGCGGATCAGCCTCCGGCGACGGCGGGCAGGATGGTGACCGAGTCCCCGTCGGCCACCTCGGTGTCGAGTCCGCCGGAGAAACGCACGTCCTCGTCGTTGACGTACACGTTGACGAACCGGTGCAACTTGCCGTCGTTGATCAGCCGGTCCTTGAGCCCCGCATGGTTGGCCTCGAGGTCGTCGATCACCGCGGCCAGGGTGGAACCCGTTGCCTGCACCCGCTTCTCACCGTCGGTGTGGTTGCGGAGGATGGTGGGGATGGAAACGATGACGGCCATCGGGGCTCCTAGTGGGGGTTCTGTGCGTACGGGTAACTCGGCACCACGTCGACCGGTTCCTCGGTGACCACGCCGTCGACGATCCGGTAGCTGCGCAGCTCGTGCGTCTCCGGATCGCGGGTGGAGATCAGCACATAGTGCGCGTCGGGTTCGGAGGCGAAGGAGATGTCGGTGCGACTGGGGTAGGCCTCGGTCGCGGTGTGCGAGTGGTAGATGACCACCGGCGCCTCGTCGGCCGCCTCCATCGCACGCCAGAGCCGCAACTGCTCGCCGGAGTCGAAGCGGTAGAAGGTCGGCGAGCGCTCGGCGTTGATCATCGGGACGTGCCGCAGCGGCCGATCGCTGCCCTCGGGGCCGGCGATGATGCCGCAGGCCTCGTCGGGATGATCGGCACGAGCGTGCGCGACCATCGCCTCGACGAGGTCGGATCTGATCACCAACACCTGCGCCTCCCGATGTGTTCGCCCAGCTTAGACGTCGAATGCTGACGGAAACAGCTCCCGGTAGCTCGGTATTCCCGCGACCGGTGTTGCCGCGAGGACCGCGCCGACGATCGCCCGCGACACCGCGTCCGCCGCGGCCGCGCACACCGCGTCGAGCAGCGCCAGCTCCGCGGGGAAGGCGGCTGGCATCGGGACCGGGGCAGGCGCGGTCGCCCTGGTGCCGGTCGCAAGGGCGAACAGCGTGTCCCCGTCGAGCGGCGAGTGCGCGGGCCGAATCGCCCTGGCGAGGCCGTCGTGGCCCGCGACGGCGACCCGCCTGCAGCCGCCCTTGCTCAGCGTGGCATCGGTCGCCACCACCCCGATGGTGGTGTTCAGGACGGTGCCCTTCTGTCCCAGCTCGATCGCCGTGGCCAACTCGGCGGCATCCGGGACCCTCAGGCCCCAGCCCGCGGCCTCGGCCACCCCGACCCCCCATGGCAGACCGGTGCCCGGATCGAACACGGAGCCAACGGGATTGGCGACGATCAGCGCCGCGACCGTGACACCCTCGGCCGCCCCGGCACCGAGCACGAGGCTGGCGGTGCCGACGCCGCCCTTGAGCACGCCCGCGCGCGCCCCGACCCCGGCGCCGACGGATCCGACCGCGAACCGCTCGGCCGCCGCCTCCGCGGCGAGGAAGCCGTGGTCCGCTGTCGGCCGCACCGACCAGTCCCCCACCGGCAGGTCGAAGATCACCGCTCCCGGCACGATCGGGACGACATGGCCGTCGGCGTCCATCGGGATCCCGCGACCGTGCTCCTCAAGCCAGCGCATCACGCCGTCCGCGGCGGCCAGCCCGTAGGCGCTGCCCCCGGTCAGCAGCACCGCGTCCACCTGCTGGACGGTGTGGCTCGGATCGAGCAGGTCTGTCTCGCGGGTGCCGGGTCCGCCGCCTCGCACGTCGACGGACGCGGTGGCGCCGCCGGGCGCCAGCACCACGGTGCAGCCCGTCGCCCGGCCGGAGCCGAGTCCGGCGTCCCGGTCCAGCTCGTGGTGGTGCCCGACCAGCAGGCCCTCGACGTCGGCAAGCGAGTTCCTCGGCCCCGTGCGCACCCCCGCGCCCGTCACGGGACCAGGACCTGTACCAGGGAGTCCTGCATCCAGGTGAGCCAGTGGTAGACGTCCAGGTGCGGCGCCCGCGGGTCGTCGGGCTCGAGCTCGTCCGGGGTGTCGGCATCGATGCCGATGGTGGTCCCCAAGGCCAGGCGCACATCGTTGAGGCCTGCGAGCCACGCGTCGGCCTGTTCGGGGGTGAGCGAGACCTTGCCGCCCTCGGGCGGCACCGTCTGCAGGATCACCGAACCCGCCGCCAGCTTGGCGTCGATGATCTCCGGCTCGTGCAGACTGCGCAGTGCCGCATTCATATTCGCGCCCTGCGCCTCGTTGCCGGTGCGGTCGGCCTCGGCCCGGTAGAAGTTCGGCAGCAGGCGGGCCAGCGTGGCATCCGTTGGGGCGTCACTGTTCCCGGTGCGCAGACCGGTCAGCTCGGCGAGGTCGTCCTGAGGCGCCGCGGCGGCCCTGTCCTCGAGCAGCGCCAGGACGGACGAGACCAGTGACCGCAGGACCGAGGCCTCTCGTGCGTCCATCTCGGAGCGAATCTTCACGCCGCCCAGCGAATTCTTTCGGCTCCATGTGCGCACGTTGCGTACCTGCGGGTCCTTTCGGGATCGGTGGTCCGGGATTGCCGCTAGCTGTCGCGCTGCATCGTCGCCCACAGCCCGGCCTGGTGGAGACGGTTCACATCGTGCTCCATCTTGTCGCGGGATCCGGACGACACGACCGCCTTGCCCTCCTTGTGTACCTGCATCATCAGGTCGGTGGCCCTCGCCTTGCTGTAGCCGAACAGCTTCTGGAAGATGAAGGTCACGTAGTGCATGAGGTTCACGGGGTCGTCCCAGACGACGGTCACCCAGGGCTTGTCTTCCGCTTCCAGGATCTCCTCGACCTCGGATTCGGCTGGCGTGACCTGCGGCGACGCTGCGGGCATCCTCGCCATCGGGATAGTTGTCGGGCACTGGGCCATGCCTCCAGAGTACGACGTGCTCAGGAAAGAGAAAACCTCCGAACGCATGACGGCACGCCCGCGCATCTCGGTCCCTCGACTCGTATGGTTGGCGCGTGACGAACAACGCCTCGGACTGGTCCCAGCCGAAGACGAGCACCGCGCTGCTCACCGACCAGTACGAGCTGACGATGCTCTCGGCTGCGCTCGGCGACGGTTCGGCCCACCGTCGCTGCAGCTTCGAGGTCTTCGCCCGCAGGCTGCCCGCCGGACGCCGGTACGGCGTCGTCGCAGGCGTCGGCCGGTTGCTCGACGCGCTGCCCCGCTTCCGGTTCGGTGAGCCGGAGCTGGCCGTCGTGTCCGAGTTCCTGAACGAGCAGACGGTGGACTGGCTGCGCGATTTCCGCTTCTCCGGCGACATCGACGGCTACCGGGAGGGCGAGCTGTACTTCCCCGGCTCGCCGATCCTGTCGGTGCGCGGCACCTTCGCCGAATGCGTGCTCCTCGAGACGCTGACGCTCTCGATCCTCAACCACGACAGCGCGATCGCCTCCGCCGCCGCACGCATGGTCAGCGCCGCCGCTGGCCGGAGGATGATCGAGATGGGCTCGCGGCGCGCCCACGAGGAATCGGCCGTGGCGTGCTCCCGCGCGGCGTACCTGGCCGGGTTCACGGCCACCTCGAACCTGGAGGCCGTCCGGCGCTACGGCGTACCGGGCGCGGGAACCAGCGCGCACGCGTTCACGCTGCTGCACAACACCGCCGCGGGCCCGGACGAGGCGGCCGCCTTCCGCGGTCAGGTCGCGGCGCTCGGACTGGGCACCACGCTGCTGGTGGACACCTACGACATCACCGAGGGCGTCAAGACCGCCATCGCCGTCGCGGGCCCCGAGCTCGGCGGCGTGCGGATCGATTCCGGCGATCTCGGCGTGTGGGCCCGCCAGGTGCGCGCGCAGCTCGACGACCTGGGCGCGACGAAGACGAAGATCGTGGTGTCCGGCGATCTGGACGAATACGCGATCGCGGCGCTGCGGGCCGAACCGGTGGACACTTATGGGGTGGGCACCGCGCTGGTCACCGGCTCGGGCGCACCCACGGCGGGCATGGTCTACAAGCTGGTGGAGGTGGAGGGCATCCCGGTGGCCAAGCGCAGCAGCCACAAGGAGTCGCGCGGCGGGACCAAGCGTGTGGTCCGTTTCGCCCGGCCGACCGGGACCGCGGTCGAGGAGGTCGCGTTCCCTGCCGATGCGCCCGCGCCCGAGAGCGGCGGCCTGATCGCGCACGACCTGCTTGTCCCGATGGTGCGGGGCGGCGAGGTGGTGGCCGGCCTGCCCACCCTGGACGAGGGTCGCGACCTGCTCGCCGAGCGGCTCGTGAGCCTGCCGTGGGAGGGACTCAAGCTCTCCCAGGGCGATCCCGCGATCCCCACCCGGTTCGTGGGCTAGGTGATGGCGATGAACCCCATCGACTCCCCCGCCGCCCCGAAGCGGGCGCTGATCGTCGTCGACGTGCAGAACGACTTCTGCGAGGGCGGCTCGCTGGCCGTCGCGGGCGGCGCGGCGGTGGCGGCCGATATCTCCTCCCTGCTCGGCTCCCCCTCCGCCGGCGAATACGACGCGATCGTCGCCACCCGGGACTTCCACGTCGACCCCGGCGCGCACTTCTCCGACGAACCCGACTACGTGGACAGCTGGCCACCGCACTGCCGGGCCGGGACGGCGGGCGCAGGCTTCCATCCCCTCCTCGACCTGCGATCGGTCGAAGAGGTGTTCTCCAAGGGCGCCCACTCGGCCGCGTACTCCGGCTTCGAGGGCTCGGCGGCCTCCGGGCAGTCCCTGGCGGACTGGCTGCGCAAACGCGAGATCGCCGCCGTCGACGTGGTCGGCATCGCCACCGACCACTGCGTCCGCGCGACCGCGCTCGACGCGGCGAGGGAGGGCTTCGAGACCAGGGTGCTGCTGCGCTACACGGCCGCGGTGTCCCCCGACGCCGTGCCGTCGGTGCTCGAGCGGCTCCGCGACGCGGGCGTCACCCCGGTGGGTCAGGTCGCTGCGGGGAACTGACGGCGGCGCCGAGTAGCCTTGGTCGGTGCCTGAACTCCCCAACGTGCCCGACCTGCTCTCCGTGGCGGTGCAGGCGTTGGGCGGCGCCGAACGCACCAACCAGCTGACCATGGCGTCCGCGGTCGCGCACGCCATCGACACCGGCGAGCACCTCGCCGTGCAGGCGGGCACCGGTACCGGCAAGTCGCTCGCCTACCTGGTGCCCAGCATCCGGCACGCCGTCGAGAGCGGCCGCACCGTGGTCATCTCCACCGCCACCATCGCGCTACAACGCCAGCTCGTCGACCGCGACCTGCCACGCCTGTCCGATGCCCTCGCCGGCGCGCTCGGCAGGCGGCCGGAGTTCGCGATCCTCAAGGGCCGCAACAACTACCTGTGCCTGAACAAGATCCACACCGGTGCTGCGGAGGAGCCGGAGAACGCGGAACTGTTCGACGCGTTCGCGATCTCCCGGCTCGGCCGGGAGGTGCAGCGGCTGACCAAGTGGTCCTCCGACACCGAGACCGGAGACCGGGACGAGCTGGTGCCTGGCGTGAGCGATCAGTCGTGGCGCCAGGTGAGCGTCACCTCGCGCGAGTGCCTCGGCAAGTCGAGCTGCCCGGTCGGAGAGGACTGCTTCGCGGAGCGGGCGCGGGCCGAGGCCTCGAAGGTCGACGTGGTGGTCACCAACCACGCGATGCTCGCGATCGACGCGATCACCGGCATCGCCGTCCTGCCCGAGCACGACGTGGTGGTGATCGACGAGGCGCACGAACTGGTCGACCGGGTGACGGGGGTTGCCACCGCCGAACTGGCGCCGTCGACCATCAGCGCCGCCGCGCGCAGATGCGTCAAGCTCGTGGAGGAGCAGGATGCGGACCGGTTCGAGGCCTCCGCGGAGGGCTGGGACGCGGTGCTAGAGGAGCTGCACGCCGGCCGCTGGGAGGCACTGCCCGACGGCGCGAGCCATGCGCTGGCCGCCGTCCGCGACGCGGCCTGGGCCGTGCGCACCGCGATCGGTCCATCGCGGCCAGGGATGACCGCCACCGACCCCGAGGCGGCCGCCGCCCGCAACGCGGCGCTCGCGGCCGTCGACGAGGTGCACGACAACGCCGTCCGCGTACTCACCGCGTTCGACGAACCGGACCCGGCCAAACGACGCGACGTGGTCTGGCTCGCCGACGAGGAGCGGCGGGGCAAGCTCGTCCGGATGGCGCCCCTGTCGGTCGGCGGGCTGCTGCGCTCGCGGCTGTTCGCGGAGTCGACCGTGGTGCTCACCTCCGCGACCCTGACGGTCGGCGGATCGTTCGACGGGCTCGCGGTGAACTGGGGCCTGCCCTCCGAGTCCGGCACCCGCGTCGATCCGGCGATGGCGACCGGAACCGAGGCGCCCTCGGACGAGGCCGCCCTCCGATGGAATTCACTCGACGTCGGCTCGCCGTTCGACCACGCCAAGGCCGGCATCCTGTACGTCGCCAAACACCTGCCCGCCCCCGGCCGGGACGGGCTGGCACCGAGCTATCTCGACGAGATCGCCGAACTGGTGACCGCGGCCGGTGGCCGCACCCTCGGCCTGTTCTCCTCCATGCGCGCCGCGAAGGCCGCCGCCGAGGTCATGCGCAAGCGCCTCGACACCCCGGTGCTGTGCCAGGGCGACGACGCCACCGGGCAGCTGGTCCGCGCGTTCGCCGAGGACGAGGCCACCTCGCTGTTCGGCACGCTGTCGCTGTGGCAGGGCGTTGACGTCCCCGGCCCGTCGCTGAGCCTGGTGATCCTGGACCGGATCCCGTTCCCTCGGCCCGACGATCCGCTGCTGGTGGCGCGCCAGCGCGCGGTCGAGTCCCGCGGCGGCAACGGCTTCCTCTCGGTGGCGGGAAACCACGCCGCGCTGCTGCTGGCGCAGGGCGTCGGCCGGCTGCTGCGCAGCGTCGACGACCGCGGCGTGATCGCGATGCTGGACTCGCGGCTCGCGACGGCCCGCTACGGCGGCTACCTTCGGGCCTCGCTGCCGCCCTTCTGGGAGACCTCCGATCCCGAGGTCGTGCGCAAGGCGCTCGCGAGGCTGACGGCGGGCTGAGCCCGGCTACCTCGGCCGGTGTGCCCACCCGGCCAGCGCCCGGAGTCGAACCCAGTCGACCGCCACCTTGAAGGGTGGCACCCCAGGGCGGTCCCTCGGCAGCCGTACTCGCAACGCCCCCGGCCTGATGGTGCACCGCACCGGAGTGGCGAGCATGAGCGATTCGCCGTCGACGCCGACCGGTATCTCCGCCGCGTCGGCATCGACGGTGACCTCGAGTGCCGTGTGCTGGGTCATGCCGCGTTCGTGCGCACGGTTGAGCAACCCGACGGCCTGACGCGCGCCCTCCACCGCCACCGTCACGATCCCGAGCACGCCTCGGTCCAGTCGCGCCCGACGGCCGAGACCCGCGAGGTCACTGGTCTGGTAGGGGCCGTTGCTCACCAGCACCGCCTGTGGGCCCTCGACGGTGAGGCCGCCGGTTCGGGCTGTGAGCCGCGCACCCGCGCCCCCGCTCAGCAGGTCCGGCAGCATCCGGAGCACCGTCCCGGTCTTGTCGTCCCGGTACGCCGGACTCTGCACCACCTCGGCGTACACCCCGAACGAGGCGTTGTTGACGAAGGTGCGCCCAGCGATCTCACCGAGGTCGACGCGGACCTCGACGCCGTCCCGCAACGCCTCGAGGCCTGCCGCCGGATCGTCGCGATCGAGCCCGAGGTCCAGCGCGAAGTGGTTGCGGGTGCCCGCGCTGATCACCAGGAACGGTAGGTCGTGTTCGGCCGCGACCCCGGCGACCAGTGCCTGGGTCCCGTCCCCGCCCGCCACCCCGAGCAGGTCGGCACCTCTGCGGACCGCATCGCGGGCCAGCGCCTCGACGTCGACGGTGTCCGGTCCCTCGAGTAGGGCGACCTCCGCGCCGAGTTCCTCGGCCTTGCGCTGCAGCCCGAACCTGGCCACCTTTCCGCCACCCGAGTGCGGATTCATCACCAGAAAGGGCTGCCGGGGCGGCGGAACGCTGCGCTCGTCCATCACGGACTCGGCGCGCTCGGCCTCGAGCGCGGTGCGGGCGCACAGGGCCGCGAGGAGCACGAGCGCGTACGAGACCACCACCACCCACAGCAGATTCGCGCTCACGAACGCGGACAGCACCGCGATCGGGACGAGCACGGCAACACCCAGCCAGATCCACCGCGGCACCCCGCGATGGGTGAGGAACCAGTACAGGGCCGCCACCATCACCACGACCCCGCCGATTCCTGCGGCCAGCAGCGCCAGCGTGCTCAGCAGGCCCGCGGCCACGATCGGGACGACCGCCGCGGTCACGGCCGACGCGAACGCCGCTCTGGCCCACCAGCGCCGATTCCGGCCCGGGTCAACCGACCGGGCCACTTCAGAGTCCGGACCGCGCGACGATCCGCCCATCGGTGATCGCCTTGAGCAACGCCGCATGATCGTGAGCGGTCTGCGCGGCGTAGGACTGTGCGAACGCCGTGACGGCCTCGTCGAACTCGGCGCTCGACCCGAGGTACTCGGCGATTGCGATCCGGTCGCCTGCCCTGGCGTGCGCATAGGCAAGCGCGCGGCCACACAGGCGCCCGTACAGTGTCATTCCCGTGGGCGTCATCGCCTCGATCACCGCCGACCCCTTGCCATCTCGCAACTGCCGGAGATAGTAATCGCGCCGCACGCCGTCCACCCCGACGCCCGCCTGCCACCCGAGGAAGATGTCGCTTGCGGCCTGCATGAGCCGCTGACCGTGGACCACCCGCTCGCCCTCTTGCTCGAACGAGGGGCCCTCGAGGTATTCCGACAGCACCGACGGCACCGCCTCCTTGGCCTGCAGGAACAGCGGGTCATCGTCGTCGACGCCCCGCAGCAGGACGATCCAGGATCGCGTGCCGACGCTGCCGACCCCGACCACCTTGCGGGCCACCTGCACCAACTCGAACTGCTGGAGCGGCACCCGGCGGTCCCACTGCAGCGTCGAGCTGTAGTCACTCAGCCGCTGTCGCAGTTCGCTGTACAGCTCGACGGCATCCGCGTCGGCGAAGACCTCCTCGATGGGGACCAGCAGGGGTGGATTGCTGAGAATCGTCCGTCTGCCGTCGACCACCGTGGTCAGCTTCCCCAGCGCCTGGACGCTGTCGCGGCTCCACGACTTCTCGAGCATCTTGCGCATTCGCTTGCTCGACGACGAGTCCAGCTGATCTGCCAGCTCCACCAGTTCCTCGGTGGGCTCGATGTGGGAGTACCACACCGCAAGGGTGCCCCGCTCCGCTTGCAGTGCCATCGTCTCCCGGTATTCGGCGGCGCACGCCCTGGTGATCCTGGCCCGCTGCTTGTGGCTGAACCCGGTGTCCCGCGACGCGACCTCGAGGCTCGCGACCAACCGCTTGACGTCCCACTCGAACGGACCGGGATAGGTCTCGTCGAAGTCGTTGATGTCGAACGCCAGCCTGCGTTCCGGGGTCGCGTAGATCCCGAAATTGCTCAGGTGCGCGTCCCCGCACAGGTGGGTGTTCAGGCCCGTGGACGGGGTGCGCGAGAGGTCGTCCGCCATGACGAGGGCGGCGCCGCGGTAGAAGGCGAACGCCGAGGTGGCCATCCGCCCGTATCGAACCGGCACGAGCTGCGGGATCCGGGGCGCCGCCTGCTTCTCGAGCAGCCCGATCGGGTCACGCGAGTCTCCCGGGTGGTGCTCCGCGAGCGCCTCGAACGGCGTCGCCCTGCGCGCGGCGCGTCCTCGCTCCGCGCGCTCGTCCCTGCTCGGGTGTGCACCCGATTCCGCTGTCGGCGCCACGGCTTTCATTGTCCACGCCGCAGTGCGTTTCCACATGGGGTTCGCGCCCATCCGTGGCCGGATGCTGCGCGGCCCACCGCAACCGGTCTACAGGTGCGGCACCGCCATCAGGCCCAGTTCGGCGTCGGAGGCCAGCAGCGGGTGGTGCGGCAGCACCCGCACCGTGTAGCCGACCGCACCGGAATGCGGGACCGTGGTGTCGGCGACGAACAGCTCGCCGAGCTCGTCCGAACCCGCGTGCCGCATCGGCACGGTGACCACGTCGGTCAGTTCCTCGTCCGCCCCGACCCGACCGAGCACCGCCTGCACGGTGACCTCGGCGACCGCGAGCCCGGCCAGCCGCAGATACGCGCGCAGCGACAGGTCCGCACCGATCACGGGAGTGTCCGGCAGCCCGGAGCTGTCGACCTGCACCACCTGCACGTCGGCCCAGGCCGCCTCGACGCGGCCGCGGTACTCGGCGACCTGCCGCGCCGCCGCGAAACCGTCCGCGACCACCGCCCGCGCGGCCCGCGCGGCTGGCGCGTAGTAGTCGACGGCGTAGTCGCGAACCATCCTCGACGCCAACACCTTCGGGCCCAGATGCTGCAGGGTGTGCCGGACCATCTGCACCCAGCGGGCAGGCACCCCCTCCGCGTCGCGGTCGTAGAACTTCGGCAGCACCGACCGCTCCAGCAACTCGTACATCGCGCCTGCCTCGAGATCGTCGCGACGCACCTCGTCGGTCACGCCGTCCGCGGTGGGGATCGCCCAGCCGTTCTCGCCGTCGAACATCTCGTCCCACCAGCCGTCGCGGATGGACAGGTTCAGCCCGCCGTTGAGCGCCGACTTCATCCCCGACGTGCCGCAGGCCTCCAGCGGGCGCAGCGGGTTGTTCAGCCACACGTCGCAGCCCCAGTACAGGTACCGCGCCATCGACATGTCGTAGTCGGGCAGGAACACGATCCGGTGCCGGACGTCGGCCTCGTCCGCGAAGCGCACCACCTGCTGGATCAGCGCCTTGCCGCCCTCGTCGGCCGGGTGGCTCTTGCCCGCCACCACCAGCTGCACCGGCCGGTCAGGGTCGAGCAGCATCGCCCGCAGCCGGTCCGGATCGCGCAGCATCAGGGTCAGCCGCTTGTACGTCGGAACCCGGCGGGCGAACCCGACGGTCAGCACCTCGGGATCGAAAACACCCGAAACCCAACCGAGTTCGGCGTCGGTGGCGCCGCGCTCGAGCCACGACGCCCGCACCCGCCTGCGGACCTCCTGCACCAGCTGCTCGCGCAGCGTGTTGCGGGTCGACCACAGGTCGGCAGGCGGGATCTCCTGCAGCCGCTCCCAGCCGCGCGCCTCCTCGACCAGCTCGGGTCCCACCGCCCGGCGGGCCAGGTCCATCCACTCCCTCGCGGCCCAGGTCGGGGCGTGCACGCCGTTGGTCACCGAGCCGATCGGGACCTCCGCGGCATCGAATCCCGGCCACAGGCCGTTGAACATCTCCCTGCTGACGATCCCGTGCAGCTTCGAGACGCCGTTGGCACGCTGACCGAGCCGCAGTCCCATGTGCGCCATGTTGAACACCGACGGGTCGTTCTCGCGGCCGAGGTCGATGATCCGGTCCACCGTCAGACCGGGCAGCAGGGCGGACTCGTTCTCGCCGCTGACCCCGCCGAAGTAGTGCCGGACGAGATCGGCCGGGAACCGGTCGATGCCCGCGGGCACGGGGGTGTGTGTGGTGAACACGGTGGCAGCCCGCACCGCGGCGAGCGCGGAGTCGAAGTCCAGGCCGGACCCGGTGATGAGCTCCCGAATCCGTTCCACCCCGAGGAAACCCGCGTGGCCCTCGTTCATGTGGAAGACCTCGGGGTCGGCCAGCCCCAGCGAATGGGTGTACGCGCGCACCGCCCGCACACCGCCGATGCCTGCGAGGATCTCCTGCTTGATCCGATGGTCCTGGTCGCCGCCGTACAGCCGGTCGGTCACCCCGCGCAGCTCCGGATCGTTCTCGGCGATGTCGGAGTCGAGCAGCAACAGCGGCACCCGCCCGACCTGGGCGATCCACACCCGGGCCCTGAGCACCCGGTTGCCCGGCATCGCGACCCGCAACAGCACCGGCGCCCCCGAGTCGGGCTCGGTGAGCAGCCTCAGCGGCAGGCCCTGCGGGTCCAGCGAGGGATAGTGCTCCGCCTGCCAGCCGTCGGCCGTCAGCGACTGACGGAAGTAGCCGGACCGGTACAGGAGGCCGACACCGATCAGCGGCACCCCGAGATCCGAGGCGGCCTTGAGGTGGTCGCCCGCCAGGATCCCGAGCCCGCCCGAGTAGTTCGGGAGCACCTCGCTGACGCCGAACTCCATTGAGAAGTAGGCGATCCCACCGGCCAGGTCGGCGCCCTTCGCCTGCTGGTTCTGGTACCAGCGCGGTTGGCCGAGGTAGGTGTCCAGGTCCTGCTCGAGCCGGTCGAGCTCGGCGACGAAGGATTCGTCGATCGCCAGTTCGTCCAGGCGGGCGGGCGACACCTCGCCGAGCATCCGGATCGGGTCGTGGCGGACCTGCGTCCACAGCGCGGGGTCGATCCGGCCGAACAGATCCTGGGTCTCGGGATGCCAGGACCAGCGCAGGTTCGTCGACAGCTGCTCGAGGGCGGCCAGCCTGGCGGGAAGGTGGGCACGGACGGTGAACCGACGCAAGGCTTTCACCCTGCGAAGACTACCCATCGCAGGCACTTTTGGGAGGGCAGCCTGCGGAGCGACCCGAGCTGCCGACGCGTTGCGAGGGACGCGAGATTCGGCCAGCGCTCCCCGTACAACTACCCGTAAGGTCTAATCCATGACCGGGCGGATAGGCATCGACGACGTCGCCCCCGAGATCTCGGGGGGACGCCACCCCGCGAAGGCGGTCGTCGGCGAGACCTTCCCGGTCTCGGCGACGGTGTGGCGCGAGGGGCACGACGCGGTCGCGGCGACCCTCGCCGTGCGCGGGCCGGAGTCGAACACCACCATTCGGATCCCGATGTCCCCCGGCCCGTTACCGGACACGTTCGCGGCGGCGTTCACGCCCACGAGCGTCGGGGCCTGGAGCTTCCGCGTCGAGGGCTGGAGCGATCCGATCTCCACCTGGCGGCACAACGTGGAGGCCAAACTGTCGGTCGGCCAGGGCGCCGCCGAGCTGGCCAACGACCTCGAGATCGGGGCCCGCCTGTTCGAACGAGCCGCCAAGGCGGTGCCGCGCGGGGACCGACCGCGGTGCGCCGCGGTCGCCGCCGCCCTGCGCAGTGATCAGCAGCTGCCCGCTCGGGTCGCCCCCGCCTTCGCGGCAGACATCGCCGAACTGCTGCGGGTGTACCCGCTGCGCGACCTGGTCACCAAGGGCCGCAACATTCCGGTGTGGGTCGACCGCAAGCGCGCCCTCGTCGGCGCCTGGTACGAGTTCTTCCCTCGCTCGACCGGCGGCCGCGCCCAGGACGGCACCCCGAGGCACGGCACCTTCGCGACGGCGGCCGACGACCTCCCGCGCATCGCCGCGATGGGCTTCGACGTGGTCTATCTGCCCCCGATCCACCCGATCGGCCGGGTGAACCGCAAGGGCCCGAACAACTCGCTGACGCCGGGTCCGGACGATGTCGGCTCGCCGTGGGCGATCGGCGCGGAGGAGGGCGGCCACGACGCCGTGCACCCCCTTCTCGGCACCGTCAAGGACTTCAGGAACTTCGTCGCCCGGGCGCGCCGATTGCGGCTCGAGGTCGCGCTCGACCTCGCCCTGCAGTGCGCGCCCGATCACCCGTGGGCGCAGCAGCATCCGGAGTGGTTCACGGTGCTGCCCGACGGCACCATCGCCTACGCCGAGAACCCGCCGAAGAAGTACCAGGACATCTACCCGGTCAACTTCGACGACGACCCCGAGGGCATCTACGCCGAGGTGCTGCGGGTGGTGCGGTTCTGGATCAAGAACGGTGTCAAGATCTTTCGGGTCGACAACCCGCACACCAAGCCACCGGACTTCTGGGAGTGGCTGATCGCGGAGGTGAAGCGGTCCGATCCGGACGTGCTGTTCCTCTCCGAGGCCTTCACCCGGCCCGCCCGGATGTACGGCCTGGCCAAGCGCGGATTCACGCAGTCCTACACCTACTTCACCTGGCGGGTGAACAAGCACGAGCTCACCGAGTTCGGACTGGAGATCGCCGCCAAGGCCGACGAGGCCAGGCCCAACCTGTTCGTCAACACCCCGGACATCCTGCACGAGAGCCTGCAGCAGGGCGGTCCCGGCATGTTCGCGCTGCGCGCCGCACTGGCCGCCACCCTGTCTCCGACCTGGGGCGTCTACTCCGGATACGAACTGTACGAACACGTTCCGCTGCGACCGGGCAGCGAGGAGTACCTCGACTCCGAGAAGTACGAGCTGCGCCCCCGCGACTTCGACGGCGCCCGCGGTGAGTCGCTGGAGCCCTGGCTGGCGACCCTGAACCGGATCCGCCGCGCCCACCCCGCGCTGCAACAGCTGCGCAACATCACCTTCCACCACACCGACAGCGATGCGCTGATCGCGTACTCCAAGTTCGACCCGACCACCGGCGACGCCGTGCTCACGATCGTCAATCTCAACCCCTACGGGGCGGAGCAGGGCACCATCTGGCTCGACATGCCTGCGATCGGGCGCGACTGGCACGATCACCTGACCGTGCTGGACGAGGTCACCGGCGAGCAGTACCACTGGGGCCAGGCCAACTTCATCCGACTCGAACCCTGGCGCGCGGTCGCCCACATCCTCGCGTTGCCCGCCGTCCCCTACCCCGCGCGGCTACCCCTGGCCCACCGCGCACCACGCACATGAGCGCGGATCGGGTCGCGCAGATCGCGGCGCCCGCACCCGCCGACCTCGCCCGCCTCGCCGACGGCACCCACCACAACCCGCACTCGATCCTCGGTGCGCACGCGCATCCCGGCGGCACCGTGATCCGGGCTCTTCGCCCGCACGCGGGCGAGGTGTCGGCCCGCATCGGGGGCGTCGACCACGCCCTGCAGCCGGTCTCCGACGGGCTGTTCAGCGCGGTCGTGCCCGTCGAGGACCTCATCGACTACCGGCTGGTGGTCGAGTATCCCGGCGGACACACCGTCGTCACCGCGGACGGCTACCGGTTCCTGCCGACCCTCGGGGAACTCGACCTGCACCTGTTCGGCGAGGGCAGGCACGAACGGCTGTGGGAGATCCTCGGCGCGCACCCGCGCAGCTACGCGACGCCTGACGGCGAGGTGGCCGGCACCTCCTTCGCGGTGTGGGCGCCGTCGGCGCGGGGCGTCACGGTGATCGGCGACTTCGACGGCTGGGGCGGGCAGACGGCACCGATGCGCATGCTCGGGTCCAGCGGGGTCTGGGAGCTGTTCGTCCCCGGCGTCGGGCCAGGCGACCTGTACAAGTTCCGGGTACACGGCAGCGACGGCTCCGTCAGGGAGAAGGCCGACCCGATGGCATTCGCCACCGAGGTGCCGCCGCGCACGGCCTCCGTGGTCGGCGTGACCACGCACCGGTGGGCCGACGCCGAATGGATGGCCGTCCGCGCGCGCACCGACCCGAACCTGGCCCCGATGAGCGTGTACGAGGCGCACCTGGGGTCCTGGCGTCCCGGCCTGAGCTATCTCGAACTCGCCGACCAACTGTCCGCCTATGTCGTCGAGCAGGGCTTCACGCATGTCGAACTGCTCCCGGTGGCCGAGCACCCGTACGGCGGATCCTGGGGCTACCAGGTCACCTCCTACTACGCCCCGACCGCCCGCTTCGGCTCCCCTGACGACTTCCGCGCCTTCGTCGACCGAATGCACCTCGCAGGCGTCGGTGTCATCGTCGACTGGGTGCCCGCGCACTTCCCGAAGGACGACTGGGCGCTGGCCCGGTTCGACGGCGGCCCGCTCTACGAGCACGCCGATCCCCACCGCGGCGAGCAATTGGACTGGGGCACCTACGTCTTCGACTTCGGGCGGCGGGAGGTGCGCAACTTCCTCGTCGCCAACGCACTGTTCTGGATCGAGGAGTTCCACATCGACGGGCTGCGTGTGGACGCGGTCGCCTCGATGCTCTACCTCGATTACTCGCGACCCGAGGGCGGCTGGACGCCGAACATCCACGGTGGGCGGGAGAACCTGGAGGCCGTGGCGTTCCTGCAGGAGATGAACGCGACCGTGCACCGGCAGCACCGCGGCGTGGTCACCATCGCGGAGGAGTCCACCGCGTGGCCGGGCGTCACCCGCACCACCAACGTCGGCGGCCTCGGCTTCAGCATGAAATGGAACATGGGCTGGATGCACGACACCCTCGGCTACCTCGGCCGAGACCCGGTGCACCGCAGCTTCCACCACCACGAGATCACGTTCTCGCTGATGTACGCCTGGAGCGAGTGCTATCTGCTCCCGATCAGCCACGACGAGGTGGTGCATGGCAAGGGCACGCTGTGGACCCGGATGCCGGGCGACGACTTCGCCAAGGCCGCGGGCCTGCGCACGCTGCTGGCCTACATGTGGTCACACCCAGGCAAGCAGCTGCTGTTCATGGGACAGGAGTACGGCCAGCGCACCGAGTGGTCGGAGGAGCGCGGGCTCGACTGGCATCAGCTCGACGAGGGATACGTCGGCGAGCTGCACCGCGGGATCCTGGCGCTGGTACGCGATCTCAACGCCACCTACCGACGCCACCCGGCGCTGTGGACGCTCGACAACTCCCCCGGCGGGTACTCCTGGATCGACGCGAACGACACCGAGAACAACGTGCTCAGCTACCTGCGGTACGGGTCAGACGGGTCGATCGTGGCGTGCCTGTTCAACTTCTCCGGCTCGGCCCACTCGGAATACCGGGTCGGCTTGCCCGAGCCCGGCCGGTGGGTCGAGATCCTCAACACAGATGCCGACGCGTATCGCGGCGCCGGGATGGGTAACTTCGGAGCCGTGACCGCGACCCTGCAGCCCTGGCACGGGCGACCCGCGTCGGCGTCGGTCGCGCTGCCCCAGAACGGTGCCATCTGGCTGAGCCTGGAGCGTGGCTGATGCGACGCCGCCGATCCGCGCTCGCGGTCGCCTCGCTCGTCGCCGTCGCCGCGGTCGTCGCCGGCTGCTCCGGGGCGATCGACGGACGCGCCGTGTCGATCTACGACAACCCCTTCACGGTGGCCGGTCTACCCGCGACCTCCGGCCCCAGTGGCCCCCGCGAGGGCGTGCCCGACGCCAAGCTCCCGGTTCGCGGTGCGGACGGCTCGGCGGCCGACGTGCTCGCCACCAACGCCGTGGACGACATCGCGGCCTTCTGGCAGTCCGAATACCCCCGGGTGTTCAGCGGCGATTTCAGGCCCGTCACCGACCTGCTCTCCTGGGACCCGGACGCGGACCGGGCGCAGGCCCCGACGTTCTGCGGCGACAACACCCACGGATTCGCCAACGCCGGCTACTGCACCCGCGACGGCTCCATCGGCTGGGACCGCACCGTCTTGCTGCCCTCGCTCATCGAGACCTTCGGCCCGATGTCCGTGGTGATGGTCATGGCCCACGAGTACGGGCACGCGGTCCAGTACGGCTCGGGGCTCGCGGGCGACGACGACCTGACGCTGGTGCTCGAGCAGCAGGCGGACTGCTTCGCCGGGGCCTACATGCGGCACGTCGCACAGGGCGATTCCCGGCACTTCACCCTCAACACCTCCGACGGGCTCAACTCGGTGATGGCGGCGATGGTCGCGGTGCGCGACAGCGACCCGAGCGACCCGGAATCGGTGCACGGCTCGGCGTTCGAGCGCATCACCGCGTTCCAGATCGGCTTCACGGACGGCGCCAAGTCCTGCACGAAGATCGACGAGGCCGACGTGGTGTCGCGGCAGGCCGAGCTGCCCCAGCAGTTCACCACCGAGGCTGACACCGGCGAGATGCCGGTCACCGAGGAATCCGTGCAACTGACGGTGGACTCGCTGCAGGCGCTGTTCGACCTGCCGCAGAAGCCGGCCGTCGACTTCGCGGGGGCGGACACCGGGTGTCAGGACGCAGAGACCACCGAACCGGTCTCCTACTGCCCGGCGACGAACACGATCGGCGTCTCGCTGCCCGAGCTGATCGAGCGCGGCACCCCGAACCCGGAGTCCGGGGACGAGTTCGCCGCCGACGTGCGCGGCGACTTCGGCGCCTACGTCCTGGTTGCCTCGCGCTTCACGCTGGCCGCGCAGGCGCACGCCGACAAGTCGCTGACCGAGGCCAAGACCGCGGTGCGGGCGGCCTGCCTGTCCGGCGCGTGGACCGCGGCGACCGCGGTGGGCAAGGCAGGCGGGCTGACGCTCTCCCCCGGTGACCTCGACGAGGCGGTGTCCGGGCTGCTGACCGACGGGCTGATGGCCAGCGACGTGAACGGGAACACCGTGCCGAGCGGATTCGCCCGGGTGGACGCCTTCCGCTCGGGAGTCCTCGGCGGCGAGCAGGCCTGCGAGAACCGCTACGGATAGGGCGCTTCGCACTGTGCGTGTGTCTCACCCCGACCGGGGTGAGACACACGCACGGTGCGGAGGGCTAGTAGAGGGCGGACGCGAGCTTGCGGCGGGCCGCGATGACGATCGGATCGGCGGGGTCGAACAGCTCGAACAGCTCGAGCAGTCGGGTCCTGGCGGAGTTCCTGTCGTCGCCCGCGGTACGGCGGATCGTCTCGATGAGACGGGCGAAAGCGGCCTCGGGCTGCTGGCTGTAGAGCTCCATGTCGGCCGCGTCGAGCTGGGCGGCCACGTCGGCGGGCTCGGCGTCCGCACGCGCGACGGCGTCGGGGTCGAGGTCCTGGACGCGGGAGATGAACCGGACCTGCCTGATCGCACCGAGCGCCTGCGTGTTCGCGGGCTCCGCGTCGAGGATCACCTGGTAGGCGGCCTCGGCGCCGGCCAGGTCACCCTCGCTCAATGCGGTCTCCGCGGCGACGAACCGCGGGTCCTCGGGCTCCTCGGGCTCGTCCTCGCCCGCGGACTGCGACGGGCCGGAGAGCTTGCCCGCGGTCGCCTGCAGCACGGCGTCGATCCACTGTCCCAGCTGCGGCTCGTCGCCGTCGAAGTCCGCCAGCGGGCGTCCGGCCGCGACCGCGACGACGGCGGGCAGCGCCTGCACGCCGAACGCCTGCGCGATCCGGGGATCGCTGTCGACGTTCACCCGGGCCAGCACCCACGACCCGTTGCCGGCCGCGGCGAGCGAGTCAAGGGTCGGTGAGAACACCGCGGAGGCAGGCATCGACGCCGCATACAGCTCGACGACGACGGGAACCTGGGTCGAGCGGGCGAGCACCTCGGCCTCGAAGTTGGCCTCGGTGACCTCGACGACCGCCGCAGACCCGGCACTCACGCCGTTCGCGGTCGGCGGGCCTGCGGGCGCGGCCTGCGCGCGTTCCTTGAAGGCGGACAGATCCACCGCGCCGGACATGGCGGCGGCCGCCGCGGCCGATGGGCGTGCGGGTGGGCGAGAGCCGGGTCGAGTCACGTGACCAGTTTGTCACGCGCACCCGCAGAGGGCGCACCCCGACCGGATGCACGATGCCCCCGCAACCGTGGACGGGTTGCGGGGGCACTGGAAGCCGACGTGCGTGGGCTCAGGCCTTGCTCAACGACAGAGTCGCGTCCGTAGACGCAGTGCCGGGTGCCGACAGTTCCCCGAGCTGGCCCGCCTTCACCACCCAGCGCTCGAACACGATGGTGGCGAACGGAATGATCGAGGCAACGATTGCCGCGATCATGACCTTCGGCGACCACTTGAACTCGCGGGCGGCCAGGACTCCGAGCACAAGGAACGCTACAAACGCAATGCCGTGAAGCATGCCGAAGATCTGCACACCGATCTCGTTCGGGTAGATGTCCTGCTCGGGCACCCTGTCACCGGTGAAGTACTTGAAGAACATCCCGATGATCAGTCCCGCCCACGTAAACGCCTCGACAACGGCGATGAAGCGAAAGCGCTTCGCTGTGGTTGACAGGTCGAAGAAATTGGCCATGCGCACCATTGTGCCCGACCACAAGGCGTCGCAGACTGTGATCTACGACGCCTTGTAGTTTCTTCGGGTGCCGGCGCCTGCTCAGTTCTTGGGGACGCGGATGATCAGGGCGTCACCCTGCCCACCGCCGCCGCACAGCGCGGCCGCGCCGACGCCACCGCCGCGACGGCCCAGTTCGAGCGCCAGGTGCAGCGCGATCCGCGCGCCCGACATCCCCAGCGGATGCCCGATCGCGATCGCCCCACCGTTCACGTTGACCTTCGACTCGTCGAGGCCCAGTTCGGTCGTCGAGGCGATGCCGACGGCGGCGAAGGCCTCGTTGATCTCCACCAGGTCCAGATCCTTCGGATCGATGCCCTCGCGCTCGCACGCCTTCGCGATCGCCCGCGCGGGCTGCGACTGCAACGTCGAGTCGGGGCCCGCCACCACGCCGTGCGCGCCGATCTCGGCGATCCAGCTCAGGCCCAGCTCCTGCGCCTTGGCCTTGCTCATCACCACCACAGCGGCGGCTCCGTCGGAGATCTGCGAGGCCGAACCTGCGGTCACGGTGCCGTCCTTGCTGAACGCGGGACGGAGCTTGCCCAGCGACTCGACGGTGGTGTCGGCGCGGATGCCCTCGTCCTCGGCGAACACGACCGGCTCGCCCCTGCGCTGCGGGATCGACACGGGCACGACCTCCGCCTCGAAGAGCCCGTCCTTCCATGCCCGCGCCGCGTTCTGGTGCGAGGCGGCCGCGAACGCGTCCTGCGCCTCACGACTGATCCGCTGGTCCTCGGCCTGGTTGCGCTGCTCGGTCAGGTTGCCCATCGGCTGGTCGGTGAAGATGTCGTGCAGGCCGTCGTAGGCCATGTGGTCGCGCAGGGTGACGTCGCCGTACTTGAAGCCCTCGCGGCTCTTCTCCAGCATGTGCGGCGCGCGAGACATGGACTCCTGACCGCCCGCGACCACGACGTCGAACTCCCCGGCCCGGATCAACTGGTCGGCCAGCGCGATCGCGTCGACACCCGAGAGGCACACCTTGTTGATCGACAACGCGGGCACATCCATCGGGATACCCGCCGCCACGGCCGCCTGCCTGGCAGGCATCTGACCGGCGCCCGCGGTCAGGACCTGGCCCATGATCACGTACTGCACCTGCTCCGGCGCCACTCCCGCCTTCTCCAGGGCACCCTTGATCGCGATGCCCCCCAGATCGGACCCCGAGAAGTCCTTGAGCGAGCCGAGCAAACGGCCCACCGGGGTCCGGGCTCCGGCGACGATGACTGAACTGCTCACGGCTTCCTCCAACGGTCAACACGGGTGGTCAGCGACCAAAAGCCACATCCCAAAGAGAACTACAAAGACGGTAGCGCTACCGTCATCGGCATGACGAACTCCGCCCCCAACGCCGCCGCGTCCGTACTCGCTTCCGACCTGGTGACGGCCATCGACCACGTCGGCATCGCGGTGCCCGATCTCGACGCCGCCATCGCCTGGTACGGCGAGCACCTCGGCCTCGTGTCCACGCACGAAGAGGTCAACGAGGAGCAGGGCGTGCGCGAGGCCATGCTGTCCGTGCCCGGCAGCCCGGCGGGCGCCACCGCGATCCAGCTGCTCGCCCCGCTCAACGACGACTCGACCATCGCCAAGTTCATCGCCCGCAGCGGCCCCGGCCTGCAGCAGCTCGCCTACCGGGTCAGCGACCTCGACGCCATCTCCGAGCGCCTGCGCGCGGGCGGCGTCCGGTTGCTCTACGACACCCCTCGCCGCGGCACCGCGGACTCGCGGATCAACTTCCTGCACCCCAAGGATGCGGGCGGCGTGCTGGTCGAACTGGTCGAGCCGGCCGCAGACCCGGCACACTGATACTGCGCCAACCCCCTTTCAGCACAGTGGTTCGCCCGAGCGCATCGACCACACCAGCACCGGAGCGACGGTAAGTTATGACCATGCCCAACGAGATCCAACTGCCCTTCAACATCGTGCGGAAGGGCTACGACCGCGACGAGGTACGCAATTACTTCGAGCGCTTCGACGCGGAACTCCGGGTCACCGCGACCGATCGTGACGCGGCGGCGGCGCAGGCCCGGGACCTCGCCCAGCAGTTGGAGGACTCCCGCGACGAGATCGACGACCTGCGCAAGGACGTCGACCGCCTGTCCGTTCCGCCGACGACCGCGGAAGGCATGAGCGAGCGCATCTCCCGGATGCTCCGCCTCGCCTCCGATGAGGCCTCGGAAGTGCGGGCCACGGCCCAGTCCGAAGCCGCCGAGATGGTCTCCATCGCCGAGCAGGACGGCGCCGCGCTGCGCGGCAAGTACGAGGGCCTGCTCGCCGAGCTCGAGGATCGCAGGAACGCCATGGAGGTCGAGCACACGCAGACCATGGCGACCGCGCGCACCGAGGCCGCCCGTCTCGTCGAGAAGGCGCAGTCCGAGTCCGCTCAGCTCCAGGCGGATTCCGAGGCGCGGCGCAACGAGGTCCAGCAGGACTTCGAGATCACCATGAGCGAGCGTCGCACCAAGGTGGTCAGCGCGGTCAACGAGCTCGAGGCCACCAGCAAGGCGGAGGCCGAGCGCAGGCTCACCGACGCCACCAACGAGGCCCGCCGCCGGCTGCAGACCGCCACCGAGCAGGCCGAGAAGCGCATTGCCCACGCGAAGGAACTCGCCGAGGAGCTTCGCGTGCTCCGCGGCCGGGTTCTGGCCCAGCTCCTGGGAATTCGAGGACAGCTCGACTCGGTGCCCGCCATGCTCGCCTCGGTCAACCGCGAGGGCGAACTGCTCGACGGGGCAGGCGACTCCGCCGGACGCAGTACCCCGGACGAGGACAACGACGACGATGCCTCGGCGTCGGAGAAGTCCGAGGAGTCGGTCAAGACCAACGTCGGGTGATCCCGCGCGACCCGCGCCCGTTCCAGCACCCGGTGTGCCAGTGCCTGCGGTCCTCGGCCCCGCCGAGTTCGTCCGCAGGCCAGGCCACCAGGTGCGGGACGCCGGGCCGGATCTCGTGGTCACAGCCGGGGCAGCGATAGGTCTTGGTGGCGTGCGACCCCGGCACCGGGCGCACCAGGTACCGCTCGTCGTCGTATCCCGCAGGCCCCGAGTCGATCCGCGACTCGCGGCCGCCGGCCGGCGTCGGCCGGTCGGTCCGGTGTCGCTGATTCCGTCGGGGCATGACTACAGCCTAGATTCCGATCAGAACAGCCGGAACTCGGTGCTCTCGGTCCCCCGCAGCGCGTCGTAATCGAGTGTCAGGCAGCGGATCCCACGATCCTCGGCGAGGGTCCGCGCCTGGGGCTTGATCTGCTGCGCGGCGAACACGCCGGTCACGGGCGCCAGCAGCGGATCCCGGTTCATCAGTTCCAGGTAGCGGGTCAGCTGTTCGACACCGTCGATCTCGCCGCGGCGCTTGATCTCCACCGCCACCGAAGCGCCGTCCGCGTCCCGGACCAGCAGGTCCACCGGACCGATCGCCGTCATGTACTCACGCCGCACCAGGGTGTAGCCCGGACCGAGCGTCTCGACGTGCTCGGCCAGCAGTTCCTGCAGGTGCGCCTCGACGCCGTCCTTGATCAGGCCCGGGTCGACGCCGAGTTCGTGCGAGGAGTCGTGCTCGACCTCGTGGATCGTGATCCGCAGCTCCTCGCCGGCCTTGTTGGTCACCACCCACAGCTGGGTGCCCTCCTCGCCGTCGTTCTCGACCAGCCAGCACGGGGGGCTCATCCAGTTCAGCGGCTTGTAGGCACGGTCGTCCGCGTGGATGCTCACCGAACCGTCGGATTTGACCAGTAGGAGCCTGCGCGCCTTCGGCAGGTGTGCGGTGAGACGACCGACGTAGTCGACATGGCAGCTGGCAATCACGAGGCGCACTCGGAACACCCTAGAGCACCGGTCGGCGCTCGCCGCAGACCCGCCACGCCTCGCCGGGTCGCTGGGTGGTCAACCCACTACGCTGGAGCGACCATGCCGCTCCCGTTCCGCTCGATCGCGCCGCTGGGCTCGCGGCTGCTCGGCGCCCCGGACGAGAGCCCGCGCCGCCGCCGGATCCGCGTCCAGGTGCTGCTGACCGCAAGCCTGGTGCTGTCCAACCTGATCGGCGCGCTGGTGGTCGGTGCGCTGATCACCGTGGTCGTGCCGGGTCCGAACATCTACGACCTCGACTATCTGATCGTCAACGCGGTGATCGGCCCGGTCTACATCGCGCTGGCCGTCGCGGTCGGGGTCCTGTGGGGCACCCTCCGCGCGACGAAGGACCTGCGGTGGGCCATCGAGAACCGGGAACCGACCCGGGACGAGGCCGCGGCCGCCCTCGCGATGCCGTGGCGCCTGACCCGGATGCAGGCCCTCCTGTGGACGATCGGGTTCGTCATCTTCACCATCAGCTACGGGCTCATCGACCCGGAGTCCATCCCCAAGGTCGCCTTCACCATCGCCATGGGCGGGGTCACGGTCTGCGCGTTCAGCTACCTGCTCAGCGAGTTCTCGCTGCGCCCCGCCGCGGCGCGTGCGCTCGAGGCGGGCGATCCGCGCCGGGTACGCATCGCGGGCGTGACCGGGCGCAACATGCTGGCCTGGACCCTCGGCACCGGGGTGCCGGTGGCGGGCCTGATGCTGATCGCGATCTTCAGCTTCATCCGCCCCGATCACGTCACCGTGCCCAAACTCGCGGTCTCCATCCTCTCGCTCGGCGCCATCACCCTCGTCTTCGGGCTGTTGCTGACCCTGCTCGGGGTGGGAGCCACCGTCGCGCCCATCCGCGCGGTCCGGGCGGCCATGATGCGAGTCGAGCACGGCGAGCTCGACACACAGGTGGTCGTCTACGACGGCACCGAACTCGGCGAGCTGCAGAGCGGCTTCAACCGGATGGCGGAGGGCCTGCGCGAGCGCGAGCGCATCCAGGAGCTCTTCGGCAGGCACGTGGGCCACGAGGTGGCCGAGGCCGCCATCAAGCGCAATCCGGAGCTCGGCGGGGAGGAGCGCGAGATCGCGGTCTTCTTCATCGACCTCGTCGGCTCCACCGAGCTCGCGGCATCCCGGCCGCCGAAGGAGGTCGTCGACCTGCTCAACCGCTTCTTCGACGTCGTGGTGGACGAGGTGGACCGGCACGGCGGCCTGATCAACAAGTTCGAGGGCGACGCCGCGCTCGCGATCTTCGGGGCGCCCGTCGAGATCCCGGACCCCGCAGGCAGCGCGCTCGCCGCCGCCCGCGCCATCCGGACCCGGCTCCTCGTCGAGGTGCCGGACTGCAGCGCCGCGATCGGGGTCGCCGCGGGCACCGCCGTCGCGGGAAACATAGGCGCCCGCAAGCGATTCGAGTACACGGTCATCGGGGATCCGGTGAACGAGGCGGCCCGCCTGTCCGAGCTGGCCAAGACGATCGACGGCGCGCTCGTCGCCTCCGATCGCGCCGTCCAGAGGTCGGGGACCGACGAGTCCCGGCAGTGGGAGCTCGGCGACTCCGTGATCCTGCGCGGACGTAATGTCGCCACCCGCCTGGCCACCCCCACCCGCCAAGCGCCGTAGCGCGGCCCGCCCGCCCGTGTTCGACTGTCGGTCGGCTCTGGTACATGTGGGGCATGGGTGTGACTGTCGACGAATTCCTGGCCATGCTGGACACGCTGCCCGAGACCGAGCAGAGCGGCGGTGGCGGCGGTAGCTGGGTTTCGCTCAAGGTCAACGGCAAGGGCTTCGGATACGTGTGGGAGAAGACGGAGACGGTTGGCCTCAAGACCACCCTGGACGAACAGATCGCGCTGGTGTCCGAGCGCCCCGACGTGTTCGAGGTCCAGTTCACCACCAACCAGTTCGGGTGGGTCGTGGTGCAGCTGGCGAAGATCGAACCCGACGAGCTGCTGGAGCTGGTCACCGAGGCCTGGTGCCTGACCGCGCCCAAGCGTCTCGTCGAAGCACACGAATTCGGCAGTCTCTACGACGAATAGGCACGTGCCTGCGAGGATGCGGTGGTGATCCTCGAACACGCCCTCCTGCAGGTGAAGTCCGGACGCAGTGCCGAGTTCGAGGCCGCCTTCGGGCGGGCCGAACCGATCATCTCCGGCATGGTCGGGTTCCGCCGGCTGTCACTCTCACGCTGTCTCGAGCGTCCCGGCACGTACCTGCTGCTGGTCGAGTGGGACAGCCTGGAAGACCACGTCGAGGGCTTCAGGAAGTCGCCGGAGTACGAGCAGTGGCGCTCGCTGCTCCACCACTTCTACGACCCCTTCCCCACGGTCGAGCACTTCGAGCGGGTCGACCTCGCCGATCGGACCACCAACTGAGGTCTGCCCCAGCGGCGTCGAGTGTGCAGTTGTCGGGGTATCGACCGAGAAGGGACGCCGGTAGGTGCACACTCGGCCGGCCCGCGGTGATGTGCCGGGGGTGCGTCTCGTGCGTTTTTGTCCCGGAAATGCGAAATGCCTCGCATCGCAGTCTCTTTCAAGACTGTGATGCGAGGCATTCGCAATTTATGTTCGGCGGTGTCCTACTCTCCCACACCCTGTCGAGTGCAGTACCATCGGCGCTGGAGGGCTTAGCTTCCGGGTTCGGAATGGGGCCGGGCGT
>NZ_JBSGTR010000039.1:0-51983 GCF_053607505.1 Rhodococcus sp. NPDC055112 | reverse complement strand
GTCCAGGGACTCGTCAACCGCGCACAGGCGCGCAGCGCCTAGTACCCGCCGAGTCCCTTGCCGATCATCACCACGCCGATCACCAGCAGCAGCGTCGCCATCACGGCCGCGTTGTTGGCGGTCAGCCAGGACTTGAGGTTCTGCAGCCAGACCGTGGCCTTCTCCTTGGCGACGAAGTAGGCGATCACCGGCACTGCGACCGTGCTGGCGGCCAGGATCGTGAAGACCACCCCGGTGACCACCAGGGTGGCGCCGCTGACCCCGAGGTTGGCGACGGCCACCGCCGCGCCGACGATCATCAGCAGGTTCTTCGGGTTCACCGCGGACAGCGCGAAGCCGAGACCAAGCGCCTTGCCGGGGGTGACCTTGTCGATGGCGGCGAGCCAGCCGGGCATGGTCGGTTCTGCGCCGGGGGCGGGCCTGCCCCGCCACTGCTTGAGCGCCAGCCAGAGCAGCGCGACACCGAGGACGATCTTGATGGTCGCGGTCGTCGCGTTTCCGCCCGACGAGGAGTCGAGGCCGACCACGCTGGCGATCGTCACGATCACGGTGTACCCGAGGGCGATGCCGAGAATCCAGCCTGCGGTGAACGCCGTCGCGGTGCTCCCCGCCTTCGGCGTCAGCAACATGAGGATCGCGGCGATGATCGGGATCGGACTGATCGCGACGCCGAGCGCGAGCGGAAGAATGTCACCAATGGCAGTTCCCATGGTTGGCATGGTGTCAGTCGGCGGGTGGGCGGGAACCACCCGAAAAGGGTGACCGGCGGTGGCTGCGCGTGGTGCGGGTCAGGTGACATGCTTCGTTCCATGGCGTCGAATACCCAGTCGTTGAACATCGAGCCGCCGAAGGCCGCGTCACTCAAGAACATGTCGTGGGTGCCTGGCGGTCTCTTCTGGATGGGCTCGGAGGACTTCTACCCGGAGGAGAAGCCCGTCCATCAGGTCGAGGTGGACGGCTTCTGGATGGACACGCATCAGGTGACCGTCGCGGAGTTCCGGCGTTTCGTGAAGGACACCGGCCACGTCACCGTCGCCGAGACCGCGCCGGACCCCGCCGACTATCCCGGCGCCGATCCTGCGCTGCTGGTGCCTGGCTCGTTGGTGTTCACCCCGCCGCCCGGCCCGGTCTCGCTCGACGACTACCAGCAGTGGTGGTCCTGGGTGCCGGGCGCGGACTGGCGTCACCCGGAGGGTCCGGACAGCAACGTCGGCGGGCGCGAGCGGCACCCGGTGACGCACGTCGCGTACGCGGACGCCAAGGCCTACGCCGCGTGGGCGGGCAAGGAGCTGCCGACCGAGGCCGAGTGGGAGTTCGCCGCCCGCGGCGGTCTGGACCGCAAGGCCTACGCGTGGGGCGACGATTACACCCCAGGCGGGAAGCAGCAGGCCAACACCTGGCAGGGCCAGTTCCCGTGGCAGAACCTCGCCGAGGACGGGTTCGTCGGAACCTCGCCGGTCGGGAGCTTCCGGCCCAACGGTTACGGGCTCCTGGACGTCGCGGGCAACGTCTGGGAGTGGACCACCGACTTCCACGCCGCCGACCACAGCGCGGGCGGGAAGAACGTCAACCCGGCGAGCTCGTGCTGCATCCCGCGCAACCCGAGGTCGGAGTCGGCGGCGCAGACCGAGGGCGAGAGCTACCCGCGCCGGGTCATCAAGGGCGGCTCGCACCTGTGCGCGCCCAACTACTGCCTCCGCTATCGCCCCGCCGCCCGCCAGGGCGAGACCGAGGAGACCTCGACCTGCCACCTCGGGTTCCGGTGCATCGTCAGGTCGCCCGGGCCACGCTGATGGACCACTGGCTACAGCACGAGATCATCGAGCCGGGCAAGCTGCCGCTGCTCATGTTCTTCCTGGGGTTCATCGGCGGCTTCGCGTTCATCCGGCTCAGCGTGCGCATGATCCGGGCAAAGGTCCGGTGGTGGCCCGGCAACGTCACCCCTGGCGGCCAGCATGTGCACCACGTGGTGTTCGGCGTCGTGACGATGTTGATCAGCGGCGTGTGGGTTATCGCCGTCTACGAGGACGGCAGCTCGACGACCGGCGCGGCGCTCGCGGCGGCGTTCGGAATCGGCGCAGCACTGGTGCTCGACGAGTTCGCGCTGATCTTTTACCTCAAGGACGTGTACTGGGCCGAGCAGGGACGGACCTCCGTCGATGCCGTGTTCGTCGCCATCGCCGTCACCGGACTGCTGCTCCTCGGTGCCAGACCAACGGCGATCCTGGACGTCGAGGACTTCCGCGGGGAACTCCCGGGGTGGGCGCGCGGGCTGGTGGCGCTGCTCACGCTGCTGAGCTTCCTGATCGCGGCCGTCGTGATCGCGAAGGGCAAGATCTGGACGGGACTGTTCGGGATGTTCTTCTTCCCGGCCCTGCTGGTCGGCGCCATCCGGTTGAGCCGTCCGGGCGCGCCGTGGGCGCGCTGGCGCTACGGGGACCGGCCGAAGCGGATGCGCAAGGCCCTCGAACGGGAGAAGCGGTACCACAGGCCCATGATCCGGGCGAAGATCTATGTGCAGGACCTCGTCGCGGGCAAGCCGAGCGTCGAGCACGCCAGGGTGGCGACCGAGGAAGAGCTCGAGCGGACCGTGCAGGCCGCGCCCCCGGCCCCGCACCACGAGCGGGTGCCCCGGTAGTCCCGATTTCGTCCCGTCCTGCTCGTCTGGCACAATTGACGGGTTGCCTGTACAGGCAACACCTACCTAATCGGAGTACGAACCAGCCGAGCACAGCGTGAGCAGTGCCGCTCGGTTCCTCTACTCGTGCGAAAACGCAAGGATGGAACAACCGATGAACACCCTGGACTTTCTGGACGCCCGCTCACTCCGCGACGACATTCCGGAGTTCCGTCCCGGCGACACCCTGAACGTGCACGTCAAGGTCATCGAAGGCTCGAAGGAGCGCGTGCAGGTCTTCAAGGGCGTCGTGATCCGTCGCCAGGGCGGCGGCATCCGCGAGACCTTCACCGTTCGCAAGGTCTCCTTCGGCGTCGGCGTCGAGCGCACCTTCCCGGTGCACAGCCCCAACATCGCTCAGGTCGAGGTCCTCACCCGTGGTGACGTCCGTCGCGCCAAGCTGTACTACCTCCGCGATCTGCGTGGCAAGGCCGCCAAGATCAAGGAAAAGCGCTGATCTTTCTCACGCATTTTTCAGGTTGGCCCGGCCCCGGAACAGCACCTTCGTTCTGGGGCCGGGCTAACCTGTTCCGGTGGTAAATACCCCTCAGGAATCGACGGCGCCGGACGGTGCCGAATCCCCCGAACCGACGTCGGGGAGGGTCGAGAAGAAACCCCGCTCGTTCTGGCGGGAACTCCCCATCCTCATTCTCGTCGCGCTCGTGATGAGCTTTCTGCTGCAGACCTTCATCGTCAGGGTGTACCTGATTCCGTCGGAGTCGATGGAACCCACGCTGCACGGCTGCGCCGGCTGCACCGGCGACCGGATCGCCGTCGAGAAGATCAGCTACCGCTTCGGCGAACCGCAGCCCGGTGACGTGATCGTGTTCAAGGGCCCGGAATCCTGGAACGGCGGCTGGACGTCCACCCGTTCCGACAACCCGGTGGTCCGCGGATTGCAGGAGGTCGGTTCCCTGGTCGGCCTGGTGCCGCCGGACGAGAACGATCTGGTCAAGCGGGTCATCGCGACCGGTGGTCAGACCGTCGAATGCTGCGACGACCAGGGCCGCATCCTGGTCGACGGCAAGCCGATCGACGAGCCGTACGTCGTCACCGACTTCCCCTTCACCCCGGGCACCCAGACCTGCGACACCCCGCTCAAGTCGGGCCGCTGCTTCGGTCCCGTCACCGTCCCAGAGGGCAACCTCTGGATGATGGGCGACAACCGCAGCAATTCCGCGGACTCGCGCTATCACGTCGGCGACGAGTACAACGGAAGCGTGCCCGTGGACAACGTCATCGGCAAGGCAGTCGCCATCGTGCTGCCGCCCTCGCGGTGGGGCCTCATCGATTCGCCTGATATCCAAGGACAGTGAGTACCTGGCCACCGAGGACGATCATCCGCAGAGCGGCGGGTCTGCGGACGATGGAGTCTGCCCTCATCCGTAGCGGCCTCGGCCCCGTGGTGGGCGTCGACGAGGCCGGCCGCGGCGCCTGCGCGGGACCGCTTGTGGTCGCCGCTTGCGCGCTCGGGCCCAAGCTGCACCCGGCGCTGGCGAACCTCGACGACTCCAAGAAGCTGACCGAGCGGATGCGAGAGGAACTGTTCCCCGCCATCACGCGCATCGCCAGGGCCTGGTGCATCGTGGAGATCCCGGCGTGGGAGGTCGACTCGCTCGGCGTGCACGTGGCGAACATCGAGGGCATGCGGCGCGCGGTCGCGGGCCTGGCGTTGTCCCCGGGATACGTTCTGACGGACGGGTTTCGGGTGCCGGGCCTGCCCGCGCCGTCGCTGCCGGTGATCGGCGGCGACGCGTCGGCGGCCTGCATCGCGGCGGCCAGCGTGCTGGCGAAGGTCTCGCGCGACCGCACGATGGTGGCAATGGACACGGAGCTGCCCGGCTACGGGTTCGCCGCGCACAAGGGGTACAGCACGGCCGCGCACACCGCGGCGATGGCCGCGCTCGGCCCGAGTCGTGAGCACCGGATGTCGTACGCGAACGTCGCCGCCGCGCGACTGATGCAGCGCGATCCGGTGCGCGAGGACCGCTTGGTGGCCGATGAGGTGGGCGAAATGTACACCGCGGAGGTGCGTGCGGGATGATGATGGTTCACCACAGAGCAGGAGGACGGCGAAACAGATGAGTGCCGAAGATCTCGAGAAGTACGAAACGGAGATGGAGCTCTCGCTCTACCGTGAGTACAAGGACATCGTCGGCCAGTTCGCCTACGTAGTGGAGACCGAACGCCGGTTCTACCTGGCGAACTCCGTCGAGCTGATCCCGCACAACGCGGACGGGGAGATCTACTTCGAGGTGCGGATGGCCGACGCCTGGGTGTGGGACATGTACCGCCCCGCGCGGTTCGTCAAGCACGTCCGGGTGATCACCTTCAAGGACGTCAACATCGAGGAGCTCGAGAAGTCCGACCTGCGGCTGCCCGAGAACGGGCCGTTCGGGGAGTAGGGCGAGCGCACACCGCACACTTTCTGCCGAGATCGCACACCCTTTGATCACTCAACGGGTGTGCGAACTCGTCAACGGGGTGCGGGATCTCGGCTGCGGGTCAGGCGATCTGGACGCCGTTCTCCAGCATCGTGGTCCGCAGCACGAATGCTGCCTCGCCGCCGATGATCTCGCCCACCAGCGTCAGATAGCGGTCGACAAATTCGGGGCCGTGCGGGGCGAAGGTCGCGCCTGCGGACTCGAGGTGATGGGCCAGCTCGTGCAGGACCACCAGCTCGCGCAGGGCCCAGGCCGTGCCACGGGTGTGCAGCGGTACCGCGATGGTCGCCGAGCCCGCCTCGTAGTGGGCGGCGGCCGCGCCGGCCCGCGCGCGGACGGTGACCGGGGCGGCCGCGCCCGGCCAGCGCTCGCGCACCCAGTTCAGGGCCAGCACCCGGTCCGCGTAGTCCTGGACCGAGTCGATCGAGGCGAACTTCCGCTCGACCGGCAGCGTGATCGTGGAGCCGAACAGTTCGAGCTCGCGCGCCCCCTTGTCGGCGCGGTCGAAGACCGTGCGCACCACTGCCTCGGCCTCGTACACCCGGGTGCGCTGGCTGTCGCGGTCGGTGCTCACTCGAGCTGCTTCGTCGCGCCGGCGAGCTCAGGGGCGTGGCCGAGGCGCGCGGCCCGGCCTGCCCGGTCGCCCGCCCGTCGCGCGGTAGAGGAGTGCCCCGCGGTGGCCTTTGACCCCCGCCACGTCCCGCGCGCCTGCGAGGTCTGACGGTAGAAGTCCGACAGCTCGAGCTGCTTGTCGCGCAGCACCAGCGCGGTACCGGTCAGTTCGGAGCCCTTCGAGTCCTCCGCGCGCACCGCCTCGGCCTCGGCGGCCTTCTTCGCGGTGGTCAGCCGTTCACCGATCCGGGCGGCGAACGCGAGCTGGAAGTTCAGCCGGGCCGTGACCCCGGCGACCGGACGGTGCGCCCCCGACTTGATGAACGCGTCCGATGCCCGGACCATCTGCACCAGCAGGCTCGAATACAGCGCCTCGCAGGCATCGATGTCGGTGCCGAACCCGTAGGCGAACACCTGCGTCGAGTTGTGCGCGACGTCGCACTGCACGTCGTTGGCGCCGGCGATGCTGACGAACAGGTGCACGTAGGTGCGCAGGCCCTTCTTGCCGGTCTCGCCGATCGAGATGACCCGCTGGGTGGGGGTGGCGCGCTGCTCGCGACGCGAGGTGTGCGAGCGCGCGACGGCGAGGTCGATCGAGGTGGCGGTGGCCAGGCGCTGAGCGGCCTCCATGAAGGCCTGGGCCTCGTGCGGATTGGTGGTGGACTCGGCCTGGCGGAGCAGACCGCCGATCCTGGCCAGCATCTTCTCGGAACTCACTCGGACGAGCGTAGACCGCGGCACCGACGCGCGGCCGCGCCTATCGCTGGCCGTCGAGCTCGAAGTACAGCGCGTCGGACCAGTGGCCGAGGCCGAGCTCGCGGAGGGGTTCCTCGATGCTCTCCTGAGACGGCGTGAACAGCCACTGCCAGAAGTTCGGCTTGGCGGGCGCGAGCCCGGCCAGGGCGGCCTCCATCTCGGCGTCGATGTCCGCGAGCCCGGTCAGCAACGCCGCGCCCTGGTCGGCGAAGGGCTCGTCGTCCATCGCGAAGATCTCGCCGCACTCGAGGACGAAGTGATCGTCGGGCCCGGTGTTGGTGCGCAGGAAGCGCAGCGCGTCCTCGGCCATCGTGCCGAGGCCCGGGTGGTGGATGCGGCCCAGGAACTTCTCGAGCCGGGCGATGCCGGGTCCGCAGCGCGCGGTGACCGCGATCAGGTCGGGGGTGTCGTCCCAGATGATCGACTGGCGGGCACGCGGGTCAACGGACACGAGGATCCGGGGGACCAGCGGTATCGCGTACGACCACTCGGAGACGCCGGCGAGGCGCTGGGTGCGGGCCGCGGCCGGATCCGCCTGTGGATCAAGGGAAGTGGTGTAGAGGTAGGTGCGGTTGGCCACGGCCACTTCCTGTCTGTGGTGGATCGGGCGACCAGCCGAGTGTAGGGGTCGCCGGTGACGGGCCACCGCTGGATCGGCCGCGATCCGCCGCTACGCGTGACCGGCGCCCAGGTGAAGGGACACGAGCTCGGCGAGGTGCACGCCGACCTGGTCGAGCGGGCGCACCGACCGGGACGAGATCGAGACGATGGTGGCGCCCTCGATCGCGCACACGGCGGTGGTGGCAAGCGACCGGGCGGTAGACGCATCAACGCCCGTGCGCTCGAGCTGACCGGCGAGCAGATTCGACCAGTCGTCGAACACCTCGGCGGCAACGGCTGGCGCCAACGGCGCCTCGGGGCCGCCGAGGGCCGCAGCGACAATCGGGCATCCGGCGGTGAAATCGCTGGCCACCAGCGTGTCCTTCCACATCTGAATGAAGGCGACGAGGCTGTCGGTCGGGCCGTCGGTGGTGGTGGACTCGGCGATGACCGAACTCATCAGCCGGCCGGCGGCCCGGGTGGATTCCTCGATGAGCTGCGCCTTCCCTCGGGGGAAGTTCTGGTAGATCGAACGCCGCGCGGTGTCGCTGCGGGCCAGCAGGTCGGTGATGCCGGTGCCTGCGACGCCGCGCTCTCGTACCAGCGCGATCGTCCCGGCGATGAGCCGGTCGCGCGGACTCGTGGTCATGGGCATCCATCCTTCACCTGAGCGAACAATCCTTGCGGTAGCACGATCAGTCTACTATGGTGCCTGAAAGACGTAACTGGCATTTACACATATCTTTCCGGGGTCGTATCCGGGTTCACCCGCCGCCGCATCCATGAAGGACTTCGCATGACGCCACTGAATCGGACTTCTGATCGAGCCCCGAGCCCTACGAAGCCTCGGCCGTCGAGGGGAGCCCTCGCGGGTGACGACAAGGGCGGCGTGCTGACACGGTTCGTCGAGGCCTCGGACGGGGTGCAGCTGGCGGTCTACGAGCGGGGGAACCCGGGCGCGCCGACGGTGCTGTGCGTGCACGGGTTTCCGGATGACCACCGGGTCTGGGACGGGGTGGCGGGCGAGCTCGAGTCGACGCTGCGCGTGGTGACATTCGACGTACGGGGTTCGGGCGAGTCGGGACAACCGAGACGGATCAGGGACTACCGCCTCGACCAGCTGGCAGACGACATCGGTCGGGTCGTCGACGCGGTCTCGCCGGGGCGGCCGGTGCATCTTCTCGGGCACGACTGGGGCTCGGTGCAGGCGTGGCATGCCGCCACGGATCCGGCGCAGCGCGATCGCATCGCCTCGCTGAGCTCGATCTCCGGACCGTGTCTCGATCACGTGCCCTACTGGATGCGGTCCCGGCTTGCCGCTGGCCCCCGGGGTTGGAAAGACCTTCTGGCTCAGTGGAAGTCCCCGCTGTACATGGGCTTCTTCCAGATCCCGTTGGTTGCGCCGCTGGCGTGCCGACTGGGCCTCGTCGACGGCACGATCGCTCTGGCAGCGCGCTTCGAGACCGGGGTCATGCCCACGGACGTCTCGGCGCGCCGCGCCAGCGACAATCGCGGCGGACTGAGGATTTACACCGCAAACCTGCTCCCACGCCTGTTGCGCCCGCAGGAACGCACCACCGATGCGCCCGTACAGGTCCTGGCCCCGCGCCGGGACATCTTCATCACCCCCGCGAGCCAGGTCGATGTCGGTCGCTGGGCCGTCAATTCACGAGTTCATTCGGTCGACGGCGGGCACTGGATACCCCTGTTCAACCCGACCGCGATCGCCGACCTCGTGCGGTCGTTCGTCGGCGAGCACGAGGCGGAAACCATCAACGCGAACGGAGAGCCACGATGAGCACACACACCGACTCCGACAAGGTCGCCATCGCCGCCCGCAACGTGTCCTGGGACTGGACCGGGCTGCCGATGCACTATCTCGACGCCGACCCCATCGCAACGCATGTCGTGAACGGGATGAACATGCTCCTGCCCGAGGGTGAGGTCTTCTTCGTCGACGTCTTCCAGCAGGCACTGCCGCTGATCAAGGACGACGCCGTCCGCGCGGACGTGATCGGGTTCATCGGCCAGGAAGCCACCCACTCGTCGTCGCACCAGTCGCTGCTCGACTACCTCGATGCCGAAGGGCTGCACACGGATCCGTACGTGGCGCAGGTCCGGTGGATGTTCCGTCGCCTCCTCGGCGACCGTGACCTGACCGGACGCAAAGCCCGTTCCTGGCTCCTCGAACGGGTCGCCATCGTCGCCGCCCTCGAACACTTCACCTCCTACCTCGGGGACTGGGGACTCAACGCCCGGGCCTGGGACGATGCCCTCGAACCTCGGGTGCTCGACCTGCTCCGCTGGCACCTGGCCGAAGAGGTCGAACATCGCCATGTCGCGTTCGACCTCTTCACCCACCTCGACGGCGGCTACCTGCGGAGGGTGCGCACCTGGCTGGTCGCCGCGCCCGTGTTCGCGATCCTGCTGGGCCGGGGCCTCCGATTCCTGATGTCCGTCGATCCCGACCTCGACGACCGCAGCCGGCGCATCCGATTCCGTGATGCCCGGCGGGCCTGGCGCAAGGGTCTGGTGCCGAGTCCGGGGAGCCTGGCACGGATGTTCGTCGAGTACTTCCGCCCCGGCTACCACCCGTCCCGCTACGGCTCGACCAGCCAGGCCGTCGCCTACCTCGCTTCCTCACCTGCGGCACGTGCCGCGGCCTGAGCGTCCCATCGCCCGATCTGGAGTCCGCTCATGACCCGATTCACTCCGCCACCGGCGCCCCCGTCGCTGCGCCGGCCGGACAAGCCCGACCGGCTGATGTCCGGCCTACGGATGGTGATCCGCGGATACGCCGCCGTGACCAGCCGGGTGCGCATCCTCGAGCCCACGCCTGTGGACCGCGTCCTGCGCCTGATCGTCGCGGACAGCCGCATCGAAGCCGACGGGGTGCGCAGCCTGCGTCTGGAATCCGCGGACGGGTCCGCCCTGCCGCGATGGCACCCGGGCGCACACATCGACCTGACACTGCCCTCGGGGAAGGTTCGCCAGTACTCGCTGTGCGGCGACCACAACGACCGGCGAAGCTACCGGATCGCGATCCGTCGCATACCCGACGGCGGCGGCGCATCGATCGAGATCCACGATCGCCTGCCCATCGGTGCACGGGTCACCGCGGGTGGTCCGCGCAACGGCTTCCCCTTCGCGTACCCGCACCTGGCACGGGCCGACATCTCCCGGGTGGTGTTCGTCGCCGCAGGCATCGGCATCACCGCGATCCTGCCCATGGTGCGTGCGGCGGCCGCATCGGGTGTCGATTGGCACCTGACCTACCTCGGCCGGGACGCCGGGTCCATGGCGTTTCTCGACGAGATCGGCGAACTCGACCCCGACCGGGTCCGGATCCTCACCGGTCCGCGCCGCACGGCCGCCGAGGTGCTGGCACACGCAGGCCCGCGCACGTCGGTCTATTTCTGCGGGCCGCCGGGGCTCCTTGCCGGTATCCAAGCCGGGTTCGACCGAACAGGATCGGCCGGAATGCATTTCGAGAGGTTCAGCCCCGAGCCCGTCGTCGGTGGGCAACCGTTCGAGATTCGTCTCGCCCGCACCGCGGAATCCGTCCATGTCTCCGCGGCCGAATCGGCCCTCGCCGCCGTGCGAGCCGCGGTACCGGGTGTGCCGTACTCGTGCCAGCAGGGATTCTGCGGCACGTGCCGAGTGCGGGTCGTCTCCGGTGACGTCGACCGCCGCGGACGATCCGCGTTCCTCGACGAGCCGGACACGATGCTCATCTGCACCGACCGCGCGAACTCCGCACAACTCACCATCGACCTGTGACCGTTCATCGATTCACACCCAGAACGAGAGGCTGATCATCCATGGCGACTCCCGATTCCATCGCCCCGTGGTGCCCTCCGGAGTTGGCGTCCGGGGCCAAGAGATTCGCCGTTCGTTCAGGATTCACCGGCCTGCACTGGACGAACGTGGCGAAGAGTTTGTCGCCGGCAGGCAGGGAACTCCTCCGCAGGGACTTCGTCCCGGTAGCAGTCGAGACCTTTACGGGAACCACACTGGAGTTCTGGAACGACTGGCTCTCCGATGCGAAGCTCGACGACCTCCAGGGACTGGTCGTCGTGCTCGACTCGAACGGAACCCCCGCGGCCTGGGTCGCGAGCAATCAACGCCGGTTCGGCGGTCGTGAGTGCTTCTATGCCAACTCGGCGGGGGTACACCCGGACCACCAGGGGTCCGGGCTCTCGAGCGCAATCTGGCGGGAACTGTTGCGCAGCGCGATCGTAGCGTCGGCGCCGCGCCGGCTGTACGCCGTCATGCGCACCGCCAATCCGCTCGTCTACGGCGCATGGTCGGCGGCCGCCGGTGGGCCAGGAAAGGCCTTTCCGTCGCCCGCTTCCTCCGCGATTCCAGATCGGGTGCTGCGCATCGCGGCGGACGCGGCGCGAGATCTCGGTCAGCTCGACCGATTCGACCCGGCCACCTTGATCATCACGGATGCCTACGAACACACGGAGAACGGGCTGTGGACCGAACGGCCCACGTCGGATCAGGACGCCGTCGACGACTGGATGCGAGCCACCCTCGGTCCGAAAGACGCGATCGTGCTCGTCGTGGCATTCGACCCGATCCCGATGCTGCTCAGTGAGATGGTGCGGACGGTGCGCATCCGGCTGGGAATCGGAACAGGCGGTTCGTCGAGGAGCTCACGGAGCGCCGAAAGGGCCTGATGGGGACGAGGCCGTCCGGCCTGGTCGGAGTACGCGCGGCCGGGTTGTCCACAGGGTCGAATCCACCCACAGGGCAGGGCAAGACGTCGGGATGACGAGGTCTCGGTCGGCCGCAGGGGTGACAGGGTCTGGCCATGGCACGGAACCTGGAGCTGGGGGCATGGGGTGAGGAGCTGGCCGCGGGCCACCTCACCCGCGCGGGCATGACGATCCTGGAGCGGAACTGGCGGTGCCGGTACGGCGAGCTGGATCTCATCGCCAGGGACGGCGGCGCGGTCGTCTTCGTCGAGGTGAAGACGCGGTCGGGCCGGGGCTACGGCACGCCCGCCGAGGCGGTGACATTCGCGAAGCAGGGCCGGATCCGCAGGCTGGCCGGGCTCTGGCTGGCCGAGCAGCCGCATGGCTGGCGGCAGGTGCGGTTCGACGTGGTCGCCGTGATCGTCGAGTCCGGCCGCGATCCGGTGCTCGAGCACATGCGCGCGGTGTTCTGATGGCGCTCGGGCGGGCCTACGCGGTGGCGGTGCGCGGTGTCGACGGCCAGCTGGTGGAGATCGAGGCGGACATCGGGCGCGGGCTGCCCGGGGTGCACCTGGTCGGGCTGCCCGACACCGCGCTGCAGGAATCGCGGGACCGGGTGCGGGCCGCGGTCACCAATTCCGGTGAGCGATGGCCGGATTCGCGGGTGATCCTGGCGCTTTCGCCCGCGACGCTGCCGAAGGGTGGCAGCGGATTCGACCTCGCCCTTGCCTGTGCGGTCCTGGTCGCGGACGGGCGGGTGCCGAGCGCGGACCTGGACAAGTCCGTGCTGCTCGGCGAGCTCGCGCTGGACGGGCGGCTGCGCGGGGTCCGAGGCGTGCTGCCCGCCGTGCTGGCGGCCAAGTCCGCGGGCAGGCCCGCCGTGGTGGTGCCGTACCCGGCGCTGGCCGAGGCAGGTCTGGTGGACGGCATCGATGTGTGGGGGGCGCGCAACCTGCGGGAGGTGATCGAGTGGCTGCGAGGGGAGTTGGTGCTGCCGGGCCCGGCCCCGTTGGAGGTGCCGCCCGAGCGGACGACGGCCGACCTCAGCGACGTGGCGGGCCAGGGGGATGCGCGCCTGGCGCTGGAGGTGGCGGCAGCGGGCGCACATCACCTGATGCTGACCGGCCCGCCTGGCATCGGGAAGACGATGCTGGCACAACGTCTTCCGGGGGTGCTACCGCCGCTGAGCGAGCAGGAGGCGCTCGAGGTGACCGCGATCCACTCGGTGGCGGGGCTGCTCACCAGCGAGCGGCCGCTGATCATCGAACCGCCGTTCGTTGCCCCGCACCACACCTGTTCGATCAGTGCGCTGGTCGGCGGCGGGTCCGGGATGGCAAGGCCCGGCGCGGTGAGCCGGGCGCACCGGGGTGTGCTCTTCCTCGACGAGTGCGCCGAGCTGGGCGTCAAGGCGCTTGAGGCGCTGCGGACCCCGCTCGAGGACGGTGAGGTCCGGATCGCACGGCGGGACGGGGTGGCGTGTTACCCGGCGCGGTTCCAGCTGGTGCTCGCGGCGAATCCGTGTCCGTGCGCGCCGCCCCGCACGGAGGACTGCGTCTGCGCGCCGACCGCGCGCAGGCGCTACCTGGGAAAGCTGTCGGGTCCGTTGCTGGACCGGGTGGATCTGCGGGTGAGCATGCAGCCGCTCTCGGTCGGCGCGCTGAACGGGGAGGCCGCCGAGTCGACGGCGGAGGTGCGGGCGCGGGTGGCGGCCGCCAGGGCGACTGCGGTCGAGCGATGGCGTGAGTTCGGCTGGCGGACCAATGCGGAGGTGCCGGGTCCCGCTCTGCGGCAACGGTTCCGGATCTCCCGACAAGCGCTCGGTCCGTTGGAGGGGGCGCTGCGGGAGGGGCAGATCACCGCCCGGGGCGCCGATCGCGCCCTGAGGGTCGCGTGGACGCTCGCGGATCTCGCCGGCCTGCCATTGCCCGGTGAGGATCAGGTGGGGTGCGCGCTGGGCTACCGGGATCGGCGGGGCGAATGAGTGCGCGGCGGGCGGCCTGGGCGTATCTGTCGCAGGTTGCGGCGGGCCCGTGTGCCCCGCTGGTGGAACTGGTAGCGGCGGTGGGGCCGGAGGAGGCGGCGCGGGCGGTGCGCGGGGCGGCGCTGCCGGAGGCACTGCGTACCCGGACGCAGGCGCGCAGACACATCGACTCCACTGCCCGCGATCTCGATACTGTCGGGCGGCTCGGCGGCAGGCTGCTCACACCCGACGACGAGGACTGGCCGGCGTGGCGACTGCTTGCCTTCGACGGCCTCGACCCGCGGCGCGAGCGGGAGTCGGCGCCGCCGTTGGCGCTGTGGGTGCTGGGGGAGCGGCCGTTGACCGAGCTGACCGATCGGGCTGTTGCGGTGGTCGGGACCCGGGCCGCCAGCGGCTACGGCGAGCACGTCACCGGGCAGTTCGTCGACGACCTCGCGGGCCGGGGCTGGACCGTGGTCTCGGGTGGTGCCTACGGCATCGACGGCGCCGCGCACCGCGCCGCCCTGGCCGTGGGTGGGGCGACGGTGGCGGTCCTGGCGTGCGGGGTGGACCGGGCCTATCCGGCGGGGCACGCGGGGCTGCTGCGGGAGATCGCCAGGGAGGGGGCGGTGGTCAGCGAGTACGCGCCGGGCACGACCCCCGCCCGGCACCGCTTCCTGGCCCGCAACCGGCTGGTCGCCGCGCTCGCGGACGCGGTGTTGGTGGTGGAGGCGGGTGCCCGCAGCGGGGCGCGTAACACCGCGACCTGGGGGGCGCGGCTGGGCCGGCCGGTGCTGGCGGTGCCGGGCCCGGTGACCTCGGCGTCCTCGGTGGGGTGTCACCGGATGATCCGGGAGGGGGAGGCGCTGCTCGCGGCACGCGCCGCCGATGTGGTGGAGGCCGCCGGACCCGTCGGGGTGGCGAGCGAGGACGGCGGCCCGGTGCGCGCGCTCGACGGACTCTCTCCGAAGGCGGCGCTGGTGTACGAGGCGCTGCCCGCGTCGGGATCGGTCGGCGTGCGCGAGCTGTCGGAGGGCTCGGGGCTGCCGATCGGGTCGGTGCGTGGTGCGCTGCCAGTGCTCGAGCTGGCAGGGCTGGTCGGGTCCGACGGGACGGGGTGGTTCCGGCGAGCGACGACGTGACTTGACCCTGACCCTGGGGCAGGCTTGCAGGATGGTCGGCATGACGAGCACAGAGACGCCGAGCGGCTCCCGAGGGCGCGGTGATCGGTGATGCTCACGGTCGGAGAGCTCGCGTCGCTGGCGGGCACCACGGTGAAGACCGTGCGGCACTACCACGCGCGCGGCCTGCTGGCGGAACCAGAGCGGGAGGCGAACGGATACCGCAGCTACGGCGCGCAGGACCTGGTCCGGCTCAGCCGCATCCGCAGGCTTCGCGACCTCGGCCTGTCCATCGCCCAGATCGGCGATCTGCTCGAGGGCGACACCGGCGGGATCCACCAGGCGCTCGACGCGCTGGACGACGAACTGGCCGAGCAGTCCCGGCTCATCGCGCTCCGTCGCCGCACCATCGCGGACCTGCGCAGCAGCCTCGACCCGGAGCTGCCCGACGAGTTCGCGCAGGTGATGTCGCAGTACCTCGCCGCGGGGGTGTCGCCGGCATGGGTCGCGCAGGAGAAGGAGTTCCTGCTGCTCGTGATCGCGGTCTCGGCCGGTAGCCCCGACGTGCGCGAGCGGCTGCTCGGCATCCACCGGCGGGTGCTCGCGGACCCCAACCGCGCGCGCGGCGTCGACCTGATCGGCCGGGTCTCCCGGCTCGACGACCACACCGGCGATGCCGAGATCGACATGCTCGCAACGGACTACTGCGCCTTCATGGCGGAGGTGCTACCCGACCAGATGCGTCCGAGTGAGGTCCCGTACATCAGGGACGACGAGCGGATGTCCGCACTGATGGACGAGCATCGCTTCGGCAATGCCTCATCCGGCTACGAGAGGTTCGTCCGAGCGGTGGCCGCCCGGCTTGCCGACGGCGCCTAGCGCCGCACACCCCCGATTCACCCGTTCAGGCCCGCGTCACATGTGGGTCTATCTGCCATGCCCGAACTCAGGAGGTACACGCGCATGCAAAAACTGACAGTCATCACGGCCGCCGCGGCGGCCGTGGGCACCATCCTTGCCGGATGTGCCCAGCCCCAGCCGGATTCGGCGACCGAGGACCCGACCGTGAGTGCGTCGGCCGTCGCCCTCGACCGCTACCACCGGCAGCCCGTCTCGTGGGCGGCCTGCGCCGACGAGCAACTCGCGGCGACCGGCAGCGAGTGCGCGACCGTCGACGTCCCGCTCGACTACCGGGATCCGCAGGGCGCGACCATCGAACTCGCGATCTCCCGGATGGCGTCCACCGACCCCGGCAGCAGGCGCGGCATCATCCTGACCAACCCCGGTGGACCGGGCGGCCGCGGCCTCGGCATGCCTGCCAACCTGCGCGAAGGAATGACCCCCGACGTGGCCGCCGCCTACGACGTCATCGGGATGGACACGCGCGGGCTCGGCGCCAGCACCCCGCTCGACTGCGGGCTGGCGGACATGACCTGGTTCCGCGCGACCGGCACCGATCGGTCGGGGTTCGACGAGAACGTACGACGGGCCTCGGAGGCAGCCGACCTGTGCTGGGACAAGTACCCGGATGTGTTGCCACACATCAACACCGCGAACATCGCCAGGGATCTCGACGTGATCCGCGCGGCGCTGGGGGAGGAGAAGGCCTCGTATTACGGCTGGTCCTACGGCACCGTGCTGGGCGCGACGTACAGCCAGATGTTCCCGGAGCGGCTCGACCGTCTGGTACTCGACAGCGCGGTCGATCCGGCCAAGTACGGAATCGAGATGTTCCGGGACATGGGCCCGGCAAACGAAAAGGCCATCGACGACTTCGCCGCCTGGGCCGCGCAACGCGACGGTGAGTACGGGCTGGGCGCCACCCCGAAACAGGTGCGGGCGGGCATCGAGCAACTGATCGCCGACGCGGCGACCACCCCGATCATGGTGGGGCAGTTCGCCCTCGACGACCACACGCTGCCGTTCGTCCTGTACTTCAACGCCACCAGCGATACCGACAATGCCGCCTTCGCTGAGGTCCTGGTGCAGCTCCGTCAGCTCGCGGCAGGCAAGCAGGTGACGCCGGCGCCGAAACTCGAGGGCCTGCTGCAGGCGATGTTCCGCCCGGAGTCGGGCACCGGCCCCGACTATGCCTCCACGCTGGCGATCCTCTGCGGCGACCGCAGGATGCCGACCGACCCGGAGTGGTACTGGCAGAACATCGAACGCGCCCGCGCCGAGCAGCCCATCTTCGGATCCGTGCACAACGCCATCACGCCGTGTGCCTTCTGGCGCGCGCAGCCGATCGAGCAGGTCGAGATCGGCAACGACACCCCCACGCTGCAGGTGCAGTCGCTCGGGGACACCAGGACCACCTACGAGGAGGGCATGGGCATGCACCGGGCCATGCGAGGGTCGAGGCTGGTGACGGTACCGGGACGCACGCACGCCGTGTTCCCGGATTACCCCAACGATTGCGCGCGCGACGCGGTGAACGACTACCTCGGGGAAGGCGCACTCCCGGGCGAGGACGTCGTCTGCGAGGCGTAGCCGGGCGTCAGCCGAACTGCGGGCAGATGTGCTGCCGCGCCGCGTCGTAGGCCCGGGTCTCCTCCTCCAGCGCTTGCTGCTCGGCCGAGAAGTCGCGACCCGCTGCCTTCGCGGCGTCAAGGGCGGACTGTCGGGCACCGATCAGGGCCACCGTGTAGCCCGCCCAGTCGTCCCAGGAGTCGGTCGACACGGCGGCGGGCAGCATCTGCTCGTATGCCTCGCAGTAGCCGTGGCCCGCGGACACGATGGCGCCGCGTTCGGCGCGCGGGTTCAGCGTGATCGCGCCCGCGGTGATGTCGTCCCAGCGGCTGTCCGCGCAGACGGCGCCCGCGAATCCCGCGTCGCCGTCCTCGGGCACGTTCTTGAACACGGCGCTCTGCTCGACCCGCTCGATCTGGGCCGGGCGCGCGGCGACGAACTGGTCCACCAGGTTCTGCTCGACGGAGTCGGCGGTCCCGTCGCCACGCGGCCGCAGCACGTCGACGAGCTCCTCGGCGGTGGCGTTGGGGAGCGTTGCGTCGACGCATGCCGCCGCGTCCGCCGACCCGGGCTCGGAGGAGGCCGCCGAGCATCCGCCGAGCAGGACGGCGGTCAGCGGAAGCAGGACGGCGAGTGAACGGATGCGGCGGATATGTGTCATTGCCCCTCGAGAAAAGACGCGGAAGTCGCTGGCGGCGGCGCTGGTTCACCTCGCCCCGGCGTGGACGGTCGATCGCACGCGACGAATCGGCCAGGCAGCAGTATCTCAGGCAAACGCCGAACGAGTGGGGAATCTCGCCATCCGGTCCGATGCGCCCGTATTGTGTTAGGTAACGCTAACTAGTGGAGGAGTCGGAATGGCCAGACGGATCACCACGCTCACGGTCTCGCGCACCGAGCGGTTGACCCCACACCTGGTGCGCGTGTACCTCGGAGACCCCGGTTTCGAGGAGTTCGTCCCCAACGACTTCACCGATGCCTACGTCAAGCTGATCTTCGGACCGGACGACGATCAGGTGCTGCGCACGTACACGGTGAGCTCCGTGGACGACGAGAATCGTGAGGTCGCCATCGATTTCGTCGTGCACGGCGACGAGGGGGTGGCCGCACCGTGGGCCGCCTCCGCCCAGCCGGGGGAGAGTGTGCGACTGTACGGTCCCGGTGGGGCCTACGCCCCGCGTGCGGACGCCGACTGGCATCTCCTCGCAGGCGACGAATCGGCGATCCCCGCGGTCGCGGCGGCGGTCGCCGCGCTGCCCGCGGACGCGGTGGCGCGGGTGGTGCTCGAGGTCGCGGGCCCGGACGACGAGGTGCCCCTGCCATCGGCAGCGCCCGTGGACGTCACCTGGGTGCATCGCGGTGGCGCCGCGGACGAGGTGGGTGACGACCGGGCAGGCGACAACGCGCCGCTGATCGAGGCGGTCAAGGCCGTGCCGTGGTTGCCCGGTCAGCCACACGTGTTCATCCACGGCGAGGCGCATGCCGTCATGCACGGTCTGCGCGCCTACATCCGCAAGGAGCGCGGGGTCGCCGCCGAATGGGCGTCGATCTCCGGCTACTGGCGGCGCGGCCGCACCGAGGAGGGCTTCCGGGTGTGGAAGTCGGAGCTCGCGGCCACCGAGAATCCCGACCGCCCGCGCTAGCCGACGGGGACCGGCGCGCCGCGGCGAACCAGTCGAATCCCGGTGCCGCTGAGCGCTATCGCGATGACCAGGCCAAGGGCGAGGCCGATCGCGGGGAAGCTGAGCCAGGTCGGCCCGAGGTCGATGTGCCACGGCAATGATGCGGTGGTGGGATCGCCTGCCGGCGTGCGGTCCAGTGCGAAGGGCTCGCCCAGCTGGGGTGGATGGATGCCGCCGACGAGCGCGACGATCGCGCCGTAGACCAGGCCGCAGATCAGGAAGACCGCATATAACGGTCCTCGGCCGTCGCCCCCGCGGCGGACCAACCGCCAGCCGGACAACCCCACCACCGCGCCGACGGTGGCCAGCATCGTCGCGCCCACGGCCGGGAAGATCAGTAGCGCCGGGAGCCACGGCGGGCCGGGGAAGTACATGAACCCGTAGTAGATCGTCCTGACGCCAAGGCGGCCGTTCGGCTCGGTGGGCGAGTAGTCGGCGTATGGGGTCGCGTGGCGCCACGCCGCCGCGCCGAGCACCCCCGCGGCCAGCCCGAACACGGCCAGCGCGAGGACCACTGCGGCGAACCCGCTGCCCGTCCTTTTGCGGTTGCTCACCGGATCATCATCGCGGACACCGGGTCCCAGACGGTGTAGTCGACGCCGGGCGAGTCACATCGCCGCTTCGGTCTAGGCGCGGGCCGCCATCACATCGGCGCCGTCGACCGCAGGCTTGGCGGGCCTGCCGAGGGTGAGCAGCGCCGTCATCGCTGCGACCGCGCACACCACGATGCCGATGGACATCCCCAGCGCGGACCCGCCGACCAGCGGCGAGATCAGCGCCGCCAGGCCGAACTGGCCCGCGCCCATCAGTGCGGACCCGGTGCCCGCGGCGGCGGTCACCTCGGACTGCCCGAGCGCGGTGGCGTTGCCCATGATGAATCCGAGGCTGGTGGTCACCAGGAACAGCAGGGGCAGCACCACCGCGGTCGCGGCGGCGCCGACGGTCACCTCGAGCAGCAACAGGGTGCCCGCGGTCAGCAGCATCGACACCCCGAACCTCAGCAGTTGGCGGGCGTGGAATCGCCCGATCAGCCTCGTGTTGACGATGCTGCCCGCGACGATGCCGATCGAGTTGACGCCGAACACGATCGAGAACTGGCCGGGGGTCAGGCCGAGCACGTCCTGCACCACGAAGGGCGAGGCGGAGATGTAGGAGAACAGCGCGCCGAATCCGAACATGAAGGTCAGCGCGTACCCGACGTAGCGACGGTTGCCCGTCACGTACCGCATGTTGTGGGCGAGCGCCGAGAGCCCGCCGCCGTGCCTGCGCTCGACGGGCAGCGTTTCGGGCACCAGCGTCAGCACGCCGACGAGCATCACCACGGAGGCCGCGGCGAGCACCCCGAAGATGCCGCGCCAGCCGATCGGCCCCAGCAGCGCGCCGCCCATCAGCGGGGCCAGCACGGGGGCGACGCCACCGATGATCATCATGATGCTGAACAGCTTTGCGGCGTTGTCGCCCTTGGCCCGGTCGGCGATCACCGCGCGCGCCAACACGATTCCCGCGCCGCCGCTGAGGCCCTGCAGCAATCGGGCGCCGATGAGCACCTCCGCCGACGGTGCGAGTGCGCAGGCCACGCCGCTGATCGCGCAGACGACGGTGCCGCCGATGAGCAGCCTGCGCCGCCCCCATCCGTCGGAGAGCGGGCCGACGATCAGCTGGCCGATGCCGAGGCCGGCCATGAAGGTGGTCAGGGTGAGCTGGACCGTCGAGGCCGAGGTGCCGAGGTCCTCGCCGAGGACGGGCAGGCCCGGCAGGTACATGTCCGTGGCGAGCGGCGCGATCGCGGACAGCAGGGCGAGGATCAACAGCATCGGGATCGGAATGGTTCGGCTCACATGAGGGACCCAGCGGCGCGGGTGCTTGATTTATTCCCGTCTGGGGGCGACGGTGCGAACATGAGTTCGCAGGCGAAGCGGCAGGAACCGGGCGAGGTACCCACGCGGTTGGCGTCGCACCTCGACGCCTACGCCGAGTACCTGTCGCTCGAGCGCGGCCGGTCCGCGCACACGGTCCGGGCGTATCTGGCCGACGCCCGGTCGCTGCTCGCGCACCTCGCGGCCACCTCGCCGGACGCGGACCTCGAGGACATCGACCTGCGGGTGTTGCGGTCCTGGCTGTCGGTGCAGGCATCCGCCGGGGTGGCGCGCACCACCCTGGCACGCCGAACCGCGGCCGCCCGCACCTTCACGACATGGCTGACCCGCACCCGCCGGATCCCGTGCGATCCCGGCGTCCGCCTCGTCGCGCCCAAGGCCCACCGCACCCTGCCCGCCGTGTTGCGCCAGGGCCAGGCGGCCGAGGCCATGCAGGCCGCGGAATCCGGTGCGGCGCAGCTCGAACCGATCGCAGTCCGGGACCGGCTGATCGTGGAGTTGCTGTACGCCAGCGGAATCCGGGTGGGGGAGCTGTGCGGCCTCGACCTCGACGACGTCGATCTGGAACGCCGGGTGCTACGGGTGCTGGGCAAGGGCAACAAGCAGCGCTCGGTGCCGTTCGGGGGACCGGCGGCCGCCGCCGCCGACGCCTGGCTGACGTCGGGGCGCCCGGCGCTGGTGAACGAGCGCTCCGGCCGGGCGCTGCTGCTCGGCCGACGCGGCGGCCGGATCGATCAACGGCAGGCGAGGAGCGTCGTGCACGAGGTCCTCGAGGCGGTACCCGGCGCGCCGAGCCTCGGCCCGCACGGCCTGCGGCACTCGGCGGCGACCCACCTGCTCGAGGGCGGCGCCGACCTCCGGGTGGTGCAGGAGTTGCTCGGGCACAGCAGCCTGGCCACGACGCAGCTGTACACGCACGTGTCGGTGGCACGGCTGCGAGCGGTGCACGACCAGGCGCACCCACGGGCCTGACGGCCGCTACCGTTTCGCGTAGTCGGCGAAGCCCTGCCAGTCGATCAGGACGCAGGCCTCGTCGCCGACCACCCACGCGTCGTGGCCGGGTGGGGCGACCATGACGTCGCCGGGGCCGAACTCCTGCCGTTCGCCGTCGTCCATCACCACGACCATGCGTCCGGAGACGCAGTAGCCCACGTGGGCGGCCTGGCAGCTGTCGGTCTTTGCGATCGGCTTGACGTGCTCGGACCACTTCCAACCGGGTTCGAAAACTCCGCGGCCGACCGAACCGCCGTGGAGGTCGACCAGATCGAGCTTGCCCTTGCCGTCCTCGAACGGGCGGGTCTCCTCGGGTGAATCGAATGTCTTGCGAACCAATCCGGACATGGCCTGCCTCCTGTGGTTGCCTGCCACCGATGCTTCTCCCGGCCGGGGGCGAAGTCCAGGCCCCGCTTGATAGCCTCGGCCCCGGAACCACTGCGGGTCGAACCCGCAGATCTGCCACACATTCGGGGGAATTGTGAACCGCGATCATTCGACGCCGGCCTGGCTGCAGGGAGCCGCCGCGCAAGCGGAGGAGCAGGCCTGGACGGATCGGAGTGTGCCGCTCACCGCCGTGCCAGCGTGGTCGCCCGCAGTGCCCGCAGTGCCCGCAGTGCCCACAGTGCCCGCAGTGCCCGCAGTGCCCGCAGTGCCCGCAGCGCCCGCAGCGCCCGCAGCGCCAGCCGTGCCAGCCGCGCCAGCCGTGCCAGCCGCCCCCGAGGAACTGTGGACCGGGCCGAACCACGCCGTCGAACCCGACTGGGCACGCCGTAAGCCCGCCCCGGTCGAGCCGACCTGGACCGAACCGGTCCGCCCGCCGGCGCCGCCCCACCAGCCCACCAACCGGGACCTGGTCGCCGGGGCGCTCCTCAAGCGGCCGCGACGTGCCCCCGACGCCGGCTGGCGCGCGGCCGTGCACCGCATCTCCGGCGGGGTCATCAACCCCGGCCAGTCCGGCGAGGAACTGCGACAGCAGGCCCTGGTCGAGCGCATCAACCAGCCGATCCGAGGCGACTACCGGATCGCGTTCCTCTCCCTCAAGGGCGGGGTCGGCAAGACCACGACCACGGTCGGGCTCGGCTCGACGTTCGCCTCGCTGCGCGGGGACCAGGTGATCGCGGTGGACGCCAACCCGGACATGGGCACTCTGGCGACCCGGGTTCCGCTGCAGACCTCCTCGACGGTGCGCGATCTGCTCGCCGACGCGCCGAACCTCCACCGCTACTCCGATGTGCGCAGGCACACGTCGCAGGCCGAGAGCCGGCTGGAGGTGCTGGCGAGCGAGCAGGACCCGGCCATCTCGGAAGCGTTCAGCGAGGCCGACTATCGGTCGGTCATCGACATCCTGCAGGTCTACTACAACATCATCCTCACCGACTGCGGCACCGGCATCATGCATTCGGCGATGAACGGTGTTCTGCAGCTTGCCAATTCGCTTGTGCTGGTGAGCTCGCCGGCGATCGACGGGGCTCGCAGCGCCGCGGCCACCCTGGACTGGCTGCAGCACCATGGCTACGGGCACCTGGTCGAACGGACGGTCGTGGTGATCAGTTCTGCCAGGCCCGGCGCGTCGACGATCGATCTCGACGAGCTGAGCAGGCATTTCCTCGCCCGGTGCCGGGCAGTGCAGGTGGTGCCCTTCGACGAGCACCTCGCCGAGGGCGCCGAGATCGACCTGAACCTGCTCAGGCCCGCCACCCGCAGGGCCTTCGTCGAGCTCGCGGCGATGGTCGCCGACGACTTCCCGGCCTCCTCGGGCAGGCACGCCGTCGCCGAGTGGAGCTAGTTCCGCTTGCCGTCGGTGCCCAGTGGCTTGAGCCGGACCGGCGCCGCGCGCACCAGGCCGAGCGGGTCGAGGTACTCGCGGCCCCGTCGTAGCCCCCAGTGCAGGCAGGTCCCGCACCCCGGATGTCCCGGCTCCAGGGTGCCGATCGGCGTCCCGCGGCCCACCCGCCCGCCGACGGTGACCGCCGCGCGGACCGGCTCGTAGGTGGTCCGCAGCCCGCCCGGGTGATCGATCGAGACCACCGGCTTGCCCGCCACCACCCCGGCGAACACCACTACTCCCTCGCCCGCCGCGTACACCGCCTGGCCGGGGCCTGCGACCAGGTCGACGCCGCGGTGTCCGGGCAGCCAGTCGTGTTCCGGTGGATCGAAGGCCCGCGTGAGCGGCGGGCGCGGACGCAGCGGCCAGGTGTATCCGTCGGGTGCGGCCGTGGTCGGCGACGGACCGCCGAGCAGGACGATCGCGCACAATCCGAGAACGGTCAGGATCCGCATCACTCCACCCTGGGGCACGCCGGGTCGCCGCAGGGGTCGCGTCGGGCGATCTGTGGATGACCGATCGGCTGTCCACAGCGCCGGTTATGACCTGCTGGTGCCAGCCCGTACACTGTCCATGCGGTCTGTGCTCGCACAGTCCGACTTCGCGCGCCCGCGCATGAAACACGGCCTCCGGCTGGTCCTGCACTCGTGCAGGTCCGGGGGCTGGCGGGCGCCAGGGCAGGGATCACCGATCGCCTGCGTCAACCGGCTATGAAAGAGGTACACAGCCATGGCTGTCGTAACCATGAAGCAGATGCTCGACAGTGGTACCCACTTCGGGCACCAGACCCGTCGCTGGAACCCGAAGATGAAGCGTTTCATCCTCACGGACCGCAACGGCATCTACATCATCGACCTGCAGCAGACCCTCACGTACATCGACAAGGCGTACGAGTTCGTCAAGGAGACCGTTGCCCACGGCGGCACCGTCCTCTTCGTCGGCACCAAGAAGCAGGCGCAGGAGTCCATCGCCGAAGAGGCGACCCGCGTGGGCATGCCCTACGTGAACCAGCGCTGGCTCGGCGGCATGCTGACCAACTTCACCACCGTCCACAAGCGTCTGCTGCGTCTCAAGGATCTCGAGGCGATGGAGCAGACCGGTGGCTTCGAGGGTCGCACCAAGAAGGAAATCCTCATGCTCACGCGTGAGATGACCAAGCTCGACCGCACCCTCGGTGGCATCCGGGACATGGGCAAGGTCCCGTCGGCCATCTGGGTCGTCGACACCAACAAGGAGCACCTCGCGGTCTCCGAGGCCCGCAAGCTGAACATCCCGGTCATCGCGATCCTGGACACCAACTGCGATCCCGACCTGGTCGACTACCCGATCCCGGGTAACGACGACGCGATCCGCTCCGCCGCTCTGCTGACCAAGGTCGTCGCCTCCGCGGTGGCCGAGGGCCTGCAGGCCCGCGCGGGCCGCGGTTCCGCGGACGACGCGAAGCCCGAGGCCGGCGCCGAGCCGCTCGCCGAGTGGGAGCAGGAGCTGCTCTCGCAGGCCGCCCCCGCCGCCGAGGCGGAGGCAGCAGCCGAGGCTCCCGCAGCCGAGGCTCCCGCAGCCGAGGTGACCGAGGCTCCCGCAGCCGAGGCCCCGCAGGCCTAGTGACTCGGCCCTGACCTTCCAAGGTCAGGGCCGCTTCACTTCACGCTCCACCCCAGGCATCGAATCTCACTCAAGGAGGCTCGCCCCCAATGGCGAACTACACCGCCGCTGACGTGAAGCGGCTCCGCGAGCTCACCGGCTCCGGAATGATGGATTGCAAGAACGCGCTTGCCGAGACCGACGGCGACTTCGACAAGGCCGTCGAGCTGCTCCGCATCAAGGGCGCCAAGGACGTGGGCAAGCGCGCCGAGCGCACCACGGCCGAGGGCCTGGTCGTCGCCAAGGACGGCGTCATGGTCGAGCTCAACTGCGAGACCGACTTCGTCGCCAAGAACGCCGAGTTCCAGGAGCTCGCCGACAAGGTCGTCACCGCGGCCGCCGCGGCCAAGCCTGCCGACCTCGACGCGCTGAAGGCCGCCTCCGCGGGCGACCAGACCGCTGACGAGCTCGTCGCGGCGCTGTCCGCGAAGATCGGCGAGAAGCTCGAGCTGCGTCGCGTCGTCGCCTTCGAGGGCCCGGTCGCGACCTACCTGCACAAGCGCAGTGCCGACCTGCCGCCCGCCGTTGGCGTCCTGGTCGAGTACCAGGGCGAGGGCGACGCCGCTGCGGAGGCCGCTCGCGCCGCCGCCATGCAGGTCGCCGCGCTCAAGGCGAAGTACGTCACCCGTGACGAGGTCCCCGCGGAGATCGTCGACGCCGAGCGTCGCGTCGCCGAGGAGACCGCCAAGGAGGAGGGCAAGCCCGAGGCTGCGCTCCCCAAGATCGTCGAGGGCCGTGTCAACGGCTTCTTCAAGGACGTCGTGCTCACCGAGCAGTCCTCCGTCACCGACTCGAAGAAGACCGTCAAGGCCCTTCTCGACGAGGCCGGCGTGACCATCACCCGCTTCGCGCGGTTCGAGGTCGGCGCCAGCTAGACGGCACCAGCTCCACCGAAAGGCCCCGCCCCGGTTTCCGGGTGCGGGGCCTTTCTGCGTGTGTCGCGCGCGTCGTCGGCCCCGGGCGCCGTTCGCGGGGGCGGATAAGGCAGGATGGAGTGGTCATCTGTGGCCAGAACACCGGGTGGCCTATTCATGCTGGCCACACGCCGCCAAGCGCGGCACCGAAGATCGAGGAGAGCCATGACCGAACCCGCACCGACCGAATCCGCGCCCCGACGGGAGGGCTTCAAGCGCGTCCTCCTGAAGCTCGGTGGCGAGATGTTCGGTGGTGGCGAGGTTGGACTGGACCCCGACGTGGTGCAGACCGTGGCGGAGCAGATCGCCGATGTCGTCAATTCCGGCGTGCAGGTCGCGGTCGTCATCGGCGGCGGCAACTTCTTCCGCGGCGCCGAGCTGCAGCAGCGCGGCATGGACCGGTCGCGGTCCGACTACATGGGCATGCTCGGCACCGTGATGAACTGCCTTGCGCTGCAGGACTTTCTCGAGAAGCAGGGCGTCGCCACCCGCGTGCAGACCGCCATCACCATGGGCCAGGTCGCCGAGCCGTACCTGCCGCTGCGGGCGCGCAGGCACCTCGAGAAGGGCCGCGTCGTCATCTTCGGTGCCGGCATGGGCATGCCGTACTTCTCCACCGACACGACGGCCGCGCAGCGCGCCCTCGAGATCGGCGCCGAGGTCGTGCTGATGGCCAAGGCCGTCGACGGTGTCTACACCGCGGATCCGCGGGAGGACCCGGACGCGACCATGTACACCGACATCACCCACCGCGAGGTGATCGAACAGGGACTGAAGGTGGCCGACGCCACCGCGTTCAGCCTGTGCATGGACAACCAGATGCCGATGTTGGTGTTCAACCTGCTCACCGAGGGGAACATCGCGCGCGCGGTGGCCGGTGAGAAGATCGGAACACTCGTCAAGTCATGAACCATCCCACCGCACCCGCCGAGCCTGGAGGAACACCGTGATTGATGAAGCTCTCTTCGACGCCGAGGAGAAGATGGAGAAGGCCGTCGCGGTGGCCAAGGAGGACCTCGGCGGAATCCGCACCGGCCGGGCGAACCCGGGCATGTTCAACCGCATCGTGATCGAGTACTACGGGTCGATCACGCCGATCACCCAGCTGGCGAGCATCAACGTGCCCGAGGCACGGATGGTCATCATCAAGCCCTACGAGGCCGCGCAGCTCGGTCCGATCGAGACCGCGATCCGCAACTCGGACCTGGGGCTCAACCCCAGCAACGACGGCAGCATCATCCGCATCTCGGTGCCGCAGCTGACCGAGGAGCGTCGCCGCGAGTTCGTCAAGCAGGCGAAGGGCAAGGGCGAGGACGCAAAGGTCTCCATCCGCAACGTCCGCCGCAAGGCGATGGACGAGCTCTCGCGCATCCAGAAGGACGGCGACGCGGGCGAGGACGAGGTCGGGCGCGCCGAGAAGGAACTCGACAAGACCACCGCCAAGTATGTGGCGCACATCGACGAACTTGTGAAGCACAAGGAAGCTGAATTGCTGGAGGTTTAGTGTCAACCGAAGGCTCGGCGCCCCAGGGCGCCGCCGCGGCCGTGAACGCCAAGGCAGGTCGCGACCTGCCCGCGGCGATCGCGGTCGGCGTTGGGCTCGGGGCGATGCTCGTCGCCGCGCTGCTCTACGTCCCGAACCTGTTCTTCGCCATCGTGGCGGCCGCCATGGCCGTCGCGACGTGGGAGGTCACCAAGCGGCTGCGCGAGGGCGGGATCGCGGTCCCGTTCATCCCGCTGCTGCTCGGTGGGCAGGCCACGATCTGGCTGGGCTGGCCGTACGGCACCACCGGCGTTCTCGGCGGGTTCGCGGGCACGGTGCTCGCGTGCATGGTGTGGCGCCTGTTGCAGGGCGGGCTGAAGGCCACCCCGCAGAACTTCCTCCGCGACACCGGTGTCGCGGTCTTCGTGGCCGCGTGGATCCCACTGCTGGCCTCGTTCGCGACGCTGATGGTGCGTCAGGAGGACGGTCCGGGACGGATCTTCTGCCTGATCATCGGGGTGGTGTGCTCCGACGTCGGCGGCTACGCGGCGGGAGTGCTGTTCGGCAAGCACCCGATGGTGCCCGCGATCAGCCCGAAGAAGTCCTGGGAGGGCTTCGCCGGTTCCCTGGTCTTCTGTGTGATCGGCTCGGTCCTCACCGTCACCCTCATCCTCGATGCCCACGCGGTGGTCGGCGTCGTGCTCGGCGTCGTGCTGGTCCTGGTGGCCACCACCGGCGACCTGATCGAGTCGCAGGTCAAGCGCGAGCTCGGCATCAAGGACATGGGCACGCTGCTGCCAGGGCACGGCGGGATCATGGACCGGCTGGACTCGCTGCTGCCGTCCGCGTTCGTCACCTGGCTGGTGTTCACCGCGCTGCTGTGACCGTGCGAGTGCAGTCGTGACGGCACCGATCCCGAGCCCCAACATCTGGCACTGGCCGGACGTCTACGAGGTGGAGAACCGCGCCCAGGACGCGGACGGAGCCGTGTTCGCGGAGTTGCGGCGGGTCGCCGACTGGGCCGGGCGCGACGTATTGGACCTCGGCTGCGGCACCGGCTTCCACCTACCGGTGTTCGCGGCGGGGGCCAGGGCGGTGGTGGGCGTCGAGCCGTACCAACCGCTGGTCGACCGGGCGCGCAGGCGCACGGCGGGACTCGACACCGTCACGGTGCTCGCGGGCTCCGCCGAGCGGATCCCGCTGCCCGAGAACTCCGTGGACGTCGTGCACGCGCGGACCGCGTACTTCTTCGGCGCGGGCTGTGGGCCGGGTATCACCGAATCATTGCGGGTCCTGCGGCCGGGGGGAGTGCTCGCAGTGGTCGACCTGGACGCCACGGTCGGCCCGTACGGCGAGTGGATGCGCGCGGACCTGCCGCACTACGACCCGGCCGGGGTCGAGTCGTTCTTCGCCGCACAGGGATTCGAGCTCTCGCGGGTGCGGACCCGGTGGGAGTTCGAGAGCCGGGATGCCCTGCGCAACGTGCTCGGGATCGAGTTCAGCGGAAAGATCGCCCAGCGCGCCTACACGCAGACCCCGGGACTGGCGCTCGAGGTCGGCTACCGGATCCACACCAGGCGCGCGCCCGCCGGGCTGCTGTATTGAGTCGTTCCTGCCGCCCGAGACCGCGGGGCAGGGGCATGATGGCCTGATGGCTGAGCTGACCGATTATCTGGCCACGCTCGACGAACCCGAGCGGTCGTTGCTCGACGGCATCCGGGTGCGCGCGCTGGAGCTGGCCCCCGACGCGATCGAGGGCGTGAGCTACGGAATGCCGGCACTGCGCTACCGGGACAGGCCGCTGCTCAGCGTGCGAGCGGCCGCCAGGCACCTGTCGGTGTTCCCGTTCAGCGCGGCGGTCGTCGAGGCGGTCGCGCCCGAGCTGGGCGGCTACTCGCTGTCGAAGGGCACCATCAGGTTCACCGCGGATCGGCCGCTGCCGCCGCAGGTGCTCACCCGCATCATCGCGCTGCGCCGCGAGGAGATCGACGCCGCGCGCTGACCGGTTCGCCCCGGTATCGGGGTCCTCCACCAACGAGCTGTCAGGGCCACTCCGGGACGTCTCCCGGTGTGGCCCTGGCAGCTGGTGGGTGGGCGCTCAGATGCGACGCTCGCGGCGGTAAAGCGAGCGCGCCCACGCGTATCCGGCGACGCCGATCGCGACGATCCAGCCGACGGCCTGCGCAACCACCGCGCCCTCGAGGCCGGCGCCGCCTGCGAGCAGTCCGCGTACGGTCTCGATGATCGGCGTGAACGGCTGGTACTCCGCGAACCAGCGCACCGCCGTCGGCATGGTCTCGACCGGCACGAAACCGCTGCCCAGGAACGGCAGCAGCAGCAGGATCATCGGGGTGTTGCTGGCCGTCTCCACGCTCCGGGCGTTCAGCCCCATCGCGACGCACAGCCAGCTGAGGGCGAGACCCAGCAGCACGAACAGGCCCAGCAGCGCGAGCCAGTCGAGCGCGCCCGCGTCGGGGCGGTAGCCCATCGCGAGAGCCGCGCCGAGCACGAGCACGATCGCCGCCAGCGACTGGAGCACCGTGCCGAGCACCTGCCCGGAGAGCACGGACCCCGGCGAGATCGCCATGGTCTTGAACCGCGCCATGATCCCGCTCGCGGCGTCCATGGCGGCGCTGATGGCCACGGACTGTCCCGCGCCCACGATGGTGAGGATGAACAGGGTCGGCGTGATGTAGTCCAGGTATGCCGCCCGCCCGTCGGCACCGGGGGCGACCCCTGGCATGACGCCTGCGCCGAGGGCGCCGCCGAAGATGTACACGAACAGCACGAGCATCACCAGCGGGCCTGCGACGAGGAACATGGTGAGCCCCGGGTAGCGCACCGCGCGTAGGAGGTTGCGGCGAAGCATCGTGAGGACATCCGTCGCCGGGCGCGAGCGCACGGTGGCGGGAGCGGTGGTGGCGATGGCGGTCATCGGACGTTCTCCTCGGTGGTTGCGGGGTCGTTCTCGGTCTCGGTGGGCGGCTCGGTCAGGGCGAGGAACACGTCGTCGAGTGAGCCGGTGTCGTGCGCGGCCTTGAGCTCGTCGGGGGTGCCCTCGGCGACGATGCGGCCTTCGTTCAGGACGGCGACCGAGTCGGCGAGCTTGTCGGCCTCCTCGAGGTACTGCGTGGTGAGCAGGATCGTGGTGCCCGCGGCGACGAGCGTCCGCACCTCGTCCCACAGGACCCGACGGCTGCGTGGGTCGAGGCCCGTCGTCGGCTCGTCGAGGAACACGACGGACGGTGAACCGACCAGCGTCATCGCGAGGTCGAGCTTGCGCTTCATGCCGCCGGAGAAGGTCGCCACGGGCTTGCGGGCGGCGTCGGCGAGCCCGAAGCGCTCGAGCAGTTCGGTTATCCGGCGGCGCCCCTCGGCGCGGCCGAGGTGATTGAGGTCGGCCATCAGCCGCAGGTTCTCGGTGGCGTTGAGCAGCTCGTCGACGGCGGTGATCTGGCCGGTCACGCCGATCGCCGCGCGCACCGCCTCGGGCTCGCGGGCCACGTCGTGGCCGGCGACCCGGACCGTGCCCGCGTCGGCGGCGAGCAGGGTGGACATGACGCCGACGGCAGTGGTCTTGCCTGCCCCGTTGGGGCCGAGCAGGGCGGTCACGGTGCCTGCGGGCACGACCAGGTCGACGCCGTCGAGCACGAGTTGCTCGCCTGCCTTCGACCGGTACGACTTGCGCAGGCCTGCGACCTCGATCGCGGGACCGCGGACGGTGGTGGTCATGGGTTCTCCTTCGATGGTGGGTTGTCGGTGGTCTCGGGTCAGGCGTGCGGACGTCGGACGACGATGTCGCCGTAGCTGCTGCCTGCGCGCACCTCGACGGTCCTGTCGTTCTCGTCGGGGCCCGTGGCGTCGTGCAGGAGGTTGCGGACCTTGCCGTGCTGCGCGGTGGCGTCGAGCCAGGCGGCGGTGCCCTCGGGCACCCCGACCTCGATCGCGCCGGTCGAGCTCTCGAGCTGGACCCGGCCGCTGATGGCCTGCTCGACGCGGATGTTCCCGTGCGCGGACCTGGCGGTGGTGTCTCCGAGTGACCGCTCGATCGAGATGGGCCCATGGGCGCCGTTCACGCGCAGGATCCCGGTGGACTCGCCGATCTCGGTTGGACCGTTCGGGTTCTTGATGCTGGCGTCTCCGTCGAGCTCGCGGATGCGCACGCCGCCTGCGGTGACGACGATCTCGGTGGAACCGAGGGCGCGTCCCACGACGACGGAGCCCGCCGTCGCGCGGAGGTCGAGCCTGCCGGCCTCGTCGATCCGGACGTCGCCTGCGCGGCTCGTGAACGAACAGGCTCCGAGCCGGCCCTGGGCGAAAACGGGGCCCAGCGCGCTGCCCTGCAGGGCGGAACCGGTCGGTAGCTCGATCGTGACGTCGACGGAGGACTTGGTGAGGTACTTCCACCTGGTGCTCGTCTGCACGGTGAGGGTGCCGTCGTGGAAGTCGATGCGGGTCTCCTCGGCGGCCTTGACATCGCCGGACTTGCTCGGGTCGTTGGGGCGGACGGTGACCACGGTGTCGGCGCGATCGCTCGCGACGAGGTTGACGGCGCCCGCGGCGATGTCGACGGCGACGGTGATCGGTTCAGGGGTCGCGAAAGTAGGCATGGTGAGTCCTCTGGGTGTGGTGTCGGCCCCTGTTCGCGGGGCGCGGGTCTGCGGTTAGGGGGTGTGGGTCAACGCACCCAGCCGGTCAGCCGACCGGCGGTGCTGGAGGTCCGCGCCGTTGCGCGGGACGGTGCGGCGGGCAGGACCGCGGCAGCGACCGCGCGCACGAGCCAGGTGTTGAGGGATACGCCCTCACGGGCCGCTGCCGCCTCGACCTGGGCCTTGAGTTGGTCGGGGAGACGGAGCGTGGTGCGGGACGTGCTGACGTCGTCGGGGTCGAGGGCCGCGGGCAGCGCGGGCTCCGCCGCCGGCTCCGCGTTCTCGAATGCCGAGGCCGGGGCGGGGGTGACGACGAACTCCGGGTCGCGGCCCTGGAGGCGCACGTCGACGGACCCGGGGGCGAGCTCGGCCGTGATCTCGTTCGCCGCTGTCGAGAGCGCCTCGAGCAGCACGAGTCGGACGGCGGCGTCGAGCGGGGCGGTCAGGCGGTCGGCGAGCTCACGGGCCTCGTCACCGCCCGCCGCGGCGGCAACGGCGAGCTGGTGCTGTAGCTCGTCGACGTATCTTGTCAGGTTCATGACACCACTATGACACCACTTGGGTGTCAACGCAAGGGGTGGGGTGTCATCTCTGGTGGCAAAGTGGTGTCACGGTGGTGTGAACATGACAAAGGCGCAGGTCATGGCGATTCTTGGCTCGCGCAAGCGAACCTGGATATGCGACACGCTGGGGTGTTCTCGGGGAGGTTCGGGCGTGACGACGGTGCCTGCGGCAGCGCCGACTCCACTCGTTGCCGCGACGACACCACTAGCGGTCACGTCGACACCACGAACACGGCCCAGGCCCCGCGATCGGGACCTGGGCCGTGTTCGGTGAAGCGTGGAGCCGGTTCTAGTCCAGGCCGAACGACCTGGCGAGATCCGTAACCTTCTTCGCCTTGGCCAGGCGCGGCAGGTCGCTGCCGTCGCGCACGCGTTCGCCGTCCTCGCCGAGCTCGGCGATCACGTCCCGCGCCCAGACGACATCGTCCGGGCTCGGGCTCAGTGCGCGATCGACCGCGAGGGCCTGATCGGGGTGCATGCAGAGCTTGCCGGTCAGCCCCATGGATGCGGTCAGCGCCGAATCCCGCTGCAGGACGGTCTCGTTCGTGCTGATGGTCGGGCCGTCGATCGGACCGGCGAGCCGGGCCGCGCGGCTGGCGACGACGAGGCGGGACCGCGGGTACGCCATCGCCATCGGGTCGTCGCTCATGCCGGTGTCGCGGCGGAAGTCGCCGCTGCCGAACGCGAGCCGGAACACCCCGTCCGCCCTGGCGATCTCGGGCGCGGCCTCCAGGCCCATCGCAGATTCGATCAAAGCGAGGATGCGGGTGCCCTCGGGCAGCCGGTCCGCGGTCGCGTCGACCTGGTTGCCGCTCTCGGTCTTGGCGAGCATCACCCCGGCCAGGCCGGGCGCCGACGCGAGGGCCGCGAGGTCGTCGGCCCAGTAGGGCGTGGTGGCGTCGTTGATCCGGACCCAGGCACTGCCGCCGCGGCTGAGCCACTCGACAACTCGGGTGCGGGCCGCTGGCTTGGCTGGCGGGGACACCGCGTCCTCTAGGTCGAGGATCACCGCGTCCACCCCGGATTCGGCGGGCGGCGTGAAGGCCTCGGGCTTGGTGGCAGGCACCAGCAGCCAGGACCGGGCGAGATCGGGTGGGGCGCCAACCCCTCGACGCTCCGCGTGAATGGTCACAGCAACTCCTCCGATGATCGGGACGACGTTTCCATCGTCCTCTCGCCGGGAGTGCGGAGCCAGTTTGCGTAAGTAATGTGCGCTGTCGCACAGGCGGGTCAGCGGCTGGTGTATCTGGCCTTCTTCGCCACCCGGCGGATCTGCAGGATGCGGACGCCGCCCGCGAGGGCCATGATCAGCGCGCCCGCGATCGCGGCCAGCAGCAGGCTCACGCCGAGCGGAAGCGAGAACTCCCAGAAGAACAGCTGGAGGGCTACCTGGTCGAGGTTCTGCAGGATGAACACGAGCAGCAGGATCAGGACCAGGACGCCGATGACGAGGCCGGTCCAGGTGGCGGCCGCCTTGGTGTGGCCGAGGCTGGTGTGCCGATCGACGGCGGCCTGGGCGGGGTCGACCGGCGGCTCGGCGACGGGAGTCGGCTGGGTCGCACCACGCGGGTCGTCGATCGGGTCGGAAGTGGCATCCGGATGGGGACCGTCGCTGTGCGCCATGCTCCGATCATTTCGCACCGGATGTGTGATTGCACGCGCATCGGGGCGGGAATTCGCATGTCGCGGGTGCCGGATGGGACACTGGAGCACACTATGGCCGTTTCAGTCCCGCTCGTGTTCAACGCCCCGCGTCGCGGCATGCCGCCGACGCACCTCGCCGACCTCGACTCCGAGGGCAGGAAGGCGGCCGTTCAGGAGCTGGGGCTGCCCGGATTCCGGGCGGATCAGCTGGCCCGTCAGTACTACGGCCGGCTCGAGGCCGATCCCGAGAAGATGACAGATCTGCCGGCATCGGTGCGCGAGAAGGTGGGCGAGGCGCTCTTCCCGACCTTGCTGACCGCGGTCAAGCACGTCGCCTGCGACGACGGCAGCACCCGTAAGACGCTGTGGAAGGCGAACGACGGCACCCTGCTCGAGAGCGTGCTCATGCGCTACCCGGACCGCGCGACGCTGTGCATCTCCAGCCAGGCCGGCTGCGGGATGGCGTGTCCGTTCTGCGCGACCGGCCAGGCCGGGCTGACCAGGAACCTGTCCACCGCCGAGATCGTCGACCAGGTCCGCTCGGCGGCCGCGGCGATGCGGGACGGCGACATCGCGGGTGGCGAGGGCCGGCTCTCGAACGTGGTCTTCATGGGCATGGGGGAGCCGCTCGCCAACTACAAGCGGGTGGTCGCCGCGGTCCGACGGATCACCTCGCCCGCACCGGACGGCCTCGGGCTGTCGCAGCGCTCGGTGACCGTGTCGACGGTCGGGCTGGCGCCCGCCATCCGCAAGCTCGCCGACGAGGGACTGTCGGTGACGCTCGCGGTGTCGCTGCACACCCCGGACGACGAGCTGCGCGACACCCTGGTCCCGGTCAACAACCGCTGGACGGTCGCCGAGGTGCTCGACGCCGCCAAGTACTACGCCGATCAGACCGGTCGCCGGGTGTCGATCGAGTACGCGCTGATCCGCGACATCAACGACCAGCCGTGGCGCGCCGACATGCTCGGCAAGAAGCTGCACAAGGCTCTGGGGTCGCGGGTGCACGTGAACCTGATCCCGCTGAACCCGACACCGGGCAGCAAGTGGGACGCGAGCCCCAAGGACGTCGAGCGTGAGTTCGTGCGCCGGGTCATCGCGCAGGGCGTGTCCTGCACCGTCCGCGACACCCGCGGCCAGGAGATCGCCGCCGCCTGCGGGCAGCTCGCCGCCGAGAACTGACCGCACCGAACAGGACAACGGCCGCGCGGCTCCGAGTGGAGCGGCGCGGCCGTTGTCGAAAGTTCTTGTCTACCGGGGCTTGCGGCGCCGGATGATGTCGCGCACGAGCAGGAACACCATGCCAAGGGAAATTCCGACGAGCCACAGGTCCTCGACCTTGCCCTCGTGGTTTCCGATCGTGTAGACGAGCAGGAAGGCTGCGAAGAACCAGCCAAGGAAGCGGAACAGTCGCGGCGCCTCGCCGCTCCAGCCCCAGGCTGCGGACGGAACTTCTGCCGTGTCGACGTGTGCGGCGACGAGGGGCTCGTTCACGCTGGGATCCAGCTCGGTGGCCACGGTCGATCCTCCTGCTCGTACGGGTGTGCGTGTGCCTGCATATCGTGGCATACGACCGTGCGTCGTACCTAGCTGGGTCGGCGCGTCAGGGGAGCTCGCGTGAACGCACCGAGGTAGCGACGCGTGATCAACCGCTGCACCGCCCGATTCACCGGGCCGCAGAGCCGGGTGAGCGCGCCGCCGCCGGTCGAGAAGGCGTCGATGACAACCCGCACCCGGCCGTCGTCGCCGAGTTCGACCGCGAAGCGTTCCTCGCCGCGCTCGGGGTGCCCGGGCAGGGTCCCGTAGGCGAAGCCGCACCGGTGCGGCTCGTCTATTCGGTACACCACCCGGCACGGCGCCGTGACGGACAGCGGACCCGGTCCCAGTCGCAGGATCACGACGGCGCCCTCGACGGCCTCGTCGTCGGTGGATCGCACGCGCAGGCCGGCGCGGCGGTGCATGTCCCAGTGCAGCAGTACGTGTTTCGCCCGCTCGAAGTCCTCGGCGCCGACGCCGATGACGGCGCTCTCGTGCACGTGGTGGTACCCGTCGGGCGGCGCGGCGCGAGTGCCGCCGACCTCGGAGTAGGTCAACGGCACGGTCCGCAGTGCGTCCGGGTTCACGGACGCCATCCTGTCAGGGTGGCAGGCAGGCGGCCCGAACCGTACGGTGTACTACATGACGATTCTGGTGACCGGATCCACCGCGAACATCGGCCGACTGGTCGTCGACCACCTCCTGGCGGCAGGCGCGACCGATGTCCGGGCCCTGACGAACAACCCACAAAAGGCGATGCTGCCGGACGGCGTCGAGGTCGCGGAGGGCTACCTGCGCAGGCCCGAGTCGCTGCCTGCCGCCTTCGAGGGGGTCGAGAGGATGTACCTGGCACCGACCCCGGAGACCGTCGAGGAAGTCGTGTCACTGGCACGCGAGGCCGGGGTCCGGCACATCGTGGACCTGTCCGGGGAGCACGAATCGTGGTGGGGCGGGGTCACTACTGCCGTCGAGCGGTCCGGCATCGACTGGACCCACCTGTGGGCGGGGGAGTTCCTCGAGAACGACCTCGTCTGGGGCGAGCAGGTGCGGCGCACCGGACAGGTGCGCGACCCCTACCCCGATGTGGTCAGCGCGCCGATCGCGATGGACGACATCGCCAGGGTGGCGGCCGCCGTACTGCTCGGCAGCGGGCACGAGGGCAGAACCTACGAGCTGACCGGGCCGGAGGCCCTCTCGCGCGCCGAGCGGGTGCACGAACTGGGCGCGGTGCTGGGCCTGCCCGTGGAGTACGTCAAGGTGCCCGTCGAGGAGGCCATCGAGATCCTCGAGCCGGTCATGGGTGTGAACGCCCGGTTCTACCTCGAGACCGCCGTCGCGTCGCTGGTCGGTGCGCCGCAGCGGGCGACCGCCACGGTCGCGGAGGTCACCGGACGCCCGGCCACGACCTTCGCGCAGTGGATCGCGGCGAACGCCGACACCTTCCGTCAGGCCGCGCATCGGTAGACCTCTTGCCGCCCGCGTCGGTGTCCTGTCAGCTTCTTCTCAGGTGCCGTCATGAACAATGGACGGGTGGCAGAACCTACGCGCGTGCTCCTGCTCGGCAGCACCGGATCAATCGGCACCCAGGCCCTCGAGGTCATCGCGGCCAACCCCGACAAGTTCACCGTCGTCGGTCTGGCCGCGGGCGGCGGCAACATCGACCTGCTGGCCCGCCAGATCCGCGAGACCGGGGTGAGTGCGGTCGCGGTCGCCGACCCCGAGGCCGCCGCCCGTCTCGACGGTCCCGCACTCAGCGGCCCCGGCGCCGCCACCGAACTGGTCCGCACCACGGGGGCGGACGTGGTGCTCAACGCGCTCGTCGGATCCCTCGGCCTCGAGCCGACGCTCGCGGCGCTCGAATCCGGCGCCCGGCTGGCGCTGGCGAACAAGGAGTCGCTGGTGGCGGGCGGCCCGCTGGTCACCGCCGCGGCGGCGCCCGGTCAGATCGTGCCGGTGGACTCCGAGCACTCGGCGCTGGCGCAGTGCCTGCGTGGCGGGCGCGCCGAGGAGGTGGACCGGCTGGTGCTCACCGCCTCGGGGGGCCCGTTCCGCGGCTGGACCGCCGACGCCCTCGAGGCCGTCACTCCCGAGCAGGCCGGCGCGCATCCCACCTGGTCGATGGGCCCGATGAACACGCTCAACTCGGCGACCCTGGTCAACAAGGGCCTCGAACTGATCGAGACCCACCTGCTGTTCGGCATCGACTACGACCGCATCGACGTCACCGTGCACCCGCAGTCGATCGTGCACTCGATGGCCACCTTCACCGACGGCTCCACCCTCGCCCAGGCCAGCCCGCCGGACATGAAGCTGCCGATCGCGCTGGCCCTCGGCTGGCCGGACCGGGTGCCGGGGGCCGCCGCGGCCTGCGACTTCTCCACCGCGTCGACCTGGACGTTCGAGCCGCTCGACTCGTCGGTGTTCCCGGCCGTCGACCTGGCGAGGGCGGCGGGCAAGGGCGGCGGCTGCCTGACCGCGGTCTACAACGCGGCCAACGAGGTCGCCGCGCAGGCGTTCCTCGACGGGGCCGTCCGGTTCCCGGCGATCGTGCGCACGGTCGAACGCGTTCTCGCCGGTGGCGACGAGTGGTCCGCGCCACCGGCTACCGTGGAGGATGTGCTCGCCGCGGACGGGTGGGCGCGCGCACGGGCACACGAGCTCGTCAAGCAGGAGGACTAGAGCCGCATGGTGTTCGTCATAGGTGTGGTGCTGTTCGCGCTGGGCATCACCGTCTCCATCGCTCTGCACGAGGCCGGCCACATGTGGGCCGCCCGCGCGCTGGGGATGAAGGTCCGCCGCTACTACATCGGCTTCGGGCCGAAGATCTTCTCCTTCCGCCGCGGCGAGACGGAGTACGGACTCAAGGCGATCCCCGCGGGTGGTTTCTGCGACATCGCGGGCATGACCCAGCACGACGAGCTCGCGCCCGACGAGGTCGACCGCGCGATGTACAAGCAGAAGACGTGGAAGCGCCTGGTCGTCATGTCCGGCGGCATCGCGATGAACTTCATCTTCGGATTCGTGCTCGTCTACATCCAGGCCGTCGGCTGGGGGCTGCCGAACACCGAGACCAGGGCCGTCGTGGAGGGCGTCACCTGTGTGGCGCCGACGCAGGCGGGCAAGGACGGCGACTACAAGCTGGCGGACTGCACCGGCGAGGGGCCCGCGCAGCAGGCGGGCGTCCTGCCCGGCGACGTGGTCGTCGCGGTCAACGGGACGCCGACCTCGACCTTCGGTGATGTCGTCAAGGCGACGCAGCCGCTCTCGGGCACCGCGGAGTTCACCGTCGACAGGGACGGTGAGACCCAGGTGATCGACGTGCAGGTGCAGCAGGCGCAGCGCTGGGTCAACGATCAGAACTCCACCAACAGCAACCCGCTGCCGCCCGTCTCCCAGGACGTCGGCGCGATCGGCATCAAGGCGCCGCCGACATTCCTCGAGTACTCGGCGCTCTCCGCGGTCCCGGGCAGTTTCGTCTACACCGGCGACGTCTTCGTCCGCAGCGTGGACGCCCTGGTCCAGATGCCGTCGAAGGTCGCGGACCTGTGGACCGCCGTCACCGGCGGCGAACGCGACATCGAGACCCCGATCAGTGTCGTCGGTGCCTCCGTCATCGGCGGCCAGATGGCCGAACGCGGTTACATCGACCTGTTCATCGGGTTGCTGGCGACGCTGAACTTCTTCCTCGGCATCTTCAACCTGCTGCCCCTGCTCCCGCTCGACGGCGGGCACATGGCGGTGACCATCTACGAGAAGATCCGCGACTCGATCCGCGCGCGCCGCGGTCTGCCCGCTGGCGGACCCGTCAACTACATGAAGCTGATGCCGATCACCTATGTGGTCATCGCGTTGGGCGGTGCGTACATGCTGCTCACGCTGACCGCGGACATCGTCAACCCGATCAAGATCTTCTAGTGCTCGCTAAACTTGTCCTGACGCTACGAAAGAAGGCATCCACGTGACCAGCCCCGTCGGATTGGGCATGCCCGAAGGCCCGGCCGCCGTCCTCGCGCCGCGCCGCAAGACCCGACAGCTCCAGGTCGGATCCGTCGGGGTCGGCAGCGACTTCCCGGTGTCGGTGCAGTCGATGTGCACCACCAAGACGCACGACGTCAACGCCACCCTCCAGCAGATCGCCGAGCTGACCGCGTCCGGATGCGACATCGTGCGGGTGGCCTGCCCCCGCCAGGAGGACGCCGACGCGCTGGCGACGATCGCGAAGAAGAGCCAGATCCCCGTCATCGCGGACATCCACTTCCAGCCGCGGTACATCTTCGCCGCCATCGACGCCGGGTGCGCGGCGGTGCGGGTGAACCCCGGCAACATCAAGGAGTTCGACGGTCGGGTCGCGGAGGTGGCCAAGGCCGCGGGCGACGCGGGCATCCCGATCCGGATCGGCGTCAACGCCGGTTCGCTTGACCCGCGCCTGATGCAGAAGTACGGCAAGGCCACCCCGGAGGCGCTCGTCGAGTCGGCGCTGTGGGAGGCGGGCCTGTTCGAGGAGCACGGCTTCGGCGACATCAAGATCTCGGTCAAGCACAACGACCCGGTGATCATGGTCGAGGCCTACCGCCAGCTGGCCGCGCAGTGCGACTACCCGCTGCACCTCGGCGTGACCGAGGCGGGCCCCGCGTTCCAGGGCACCATCAAGTCCGCGGTCGCGTTCGGCGCGCTGCTCTCGGAGGGGATCGGCGACACCATCCGCGTCTCGCTGTCCGCGCCGCCCGCCGAGGAGATCAAGGTCGGCACGCAGATCCTGCAGTCGCTCAACCTGCGTCCGCGCAAGCTGGAGATCGTGTCCTGCCCGTCCTGCGGGCGCGCCCAGGTGGACGTCTACACCCTCGCCGAGCAGGTGACCGCCGGCCTCGAGGGCATGGAAATCCCGCTGCGGGTTGCCGTGATGGGTTGTGTGGTCAACGGTCCCGGTGAGGCCCGCGAGGCCGACCTCGGGGTCGCGTCCGGCAACGGCAAGGGTCAGATCTTCGTCAAGGGCAAGGTCATCAAGACGGTGCCCGAGGCGATGATCGTGGAGACGCTGATCGAGGAGGCGATGCGGATCGCCGAGGAGTTCGGCGAGGACCAATCTGCCTCGGGATCCCCGGTCGTTACCGTCAGCTGACGCGCGCACGTATCGTGGGATCACCAGACAATCCGAATCCCGACGACCCGACCCGGGGGTGACTCGGTGCTCAAACTGCTCGGCGCCAGGCAGCTCGGTGCCCGCGACAGGGTGCATGTGCTGCGCGTGCTGGACGCCGACCCGATCGCCTCGTGCATGGTCGCGGCGCGGATCCAGGACCTCGGGATCGACCCGCGAGCGATCAACGGCGAGCTCTGGAGCCGGGGCGGCCCGGCCGAATCGCTGTGCTTCTCGGGCGCGAACATGGTTCCGCTGCGCGGCGACCTCGACGACCTGCGGGCCTTCGCGGACCGGGCGTGCCGGGGACCGCGGATGTGCTCGTCGGTGGTCGGCCGCAGCGAGCTGGCCTTGCCGCTGTGGGAGATGCTCGAGACCGACTGGGGTCCGGCGCGCGAGGTGCGCGCCGAGCAGCCGCTGCTCGCGCTGTCGGCGCCGCCCGTCGTCGCGCCGGATCCGTACGTGCGTCCGGTGCGGATGGATCAGCTCGAGCCGTACCTCACGGCCGCGGTCGCGATGTTCATCGAGGAGGTCGGGGTCGACCCGCGCTCCAACGACGGCGGCCGTGGCTACCGGCGCCGGGTCGCAGGCCTGATCGCCTCGGGCCGGGCCTGGGCCAGGTTCGACGGCGAGGAGGTGACCTTCAAGGCGGAGGTCGGCTCGATGTCCGCGCAGGTCGGCCAGATCCAGGGCGTGTGGGTGCACCCGCAGTACCGGGGCCACGGTCTCGGCGCGGCCGGGACCGCCGCGGTGGCGGCGGCGGTGGTGGCGTCGGGCCGCACCGCGAGCCTCTACGTGAACAGCTTCAATCACCAGGCGAGGCGGACCTACCAGCGCATCGGGTTCACCCAGGTCGGCACCTTCTCGACGGTCCTGCTGGATTAGCGGCGTCGCCGCCCGTGCGCGAGTCGTACCCCGATCGGGGTGAAAAGCGCGCACGGTGCGGGTGCCTTCCCGACCTGGGCGGTGAGCCCACCTACGATGGCAGGCGATGATCTCCACCGCCGCACCCCGCATCCTCTCCTCGCTCGTCGTCACGGGCGCCCTCGTGCTCGGCGCGGTCGCGTGCACACCGAAACCGGACGGCCCCGAACCGGCCGCGCAGGAGTTTCTCGACGCGGTGGCCGATCGGGATGCCGAGCGGGCCGCCGCACTGTCCGACCGGCCCGCGGACGCCCAGCCCGCGATCGACGCCGCGTGGGAGGGGCTGCAGGCCGAATCCCTCAGCGCGACGACCAGATCGGTCCGGGTGGACGGCGACACCGCGACCGTCGGCTACACCTACGAATGGCATCTGCCGAAGGACCGGGTGTGGACCTACACCGGCGACCTGCAGATGGGGCGGCGGAACGGGGAGTGGGCGGTCCGCTGGAGCGCCACCGACCTGCACCCGAAGCTCGGCGACACCCAGACGATGACGCTGCGGGCCACCGCGGCGCCGCGGGCCCGGGTGAACGAGCGGGCAGGCTCGGACGTCCTCGTGCCGGGGACCATCGAGCGGATCAAGTTCAACGCCAAGGACTCCGGCAACCCCACCGCCGTCGCGACCGCGCTGGCGACGACGCTGGAGCCCTTCGACCCGACCCTCACCCCGCAGTCGATCGTGGAGTCGGCGACCTCGGTCAGCGGCGCCTACCTGGTTGCGAGCCTGCGGCAGGAGGACTACGACACCGTCGCCGCCGCGCTGAGCGGTCTGTCCGGGGTCACGGTCTCGGAGGAGGCGGACCTGGTCTCCACCGACCGCGAGTTCGCCCCCGACCTGATCGGTCAGGTCAAGAAGCGGGTCATCGACGAGGTGGACGGCAAGGCCGGCTGGAGCGTGGTCACCGTCAACAAGAACGGTGTCGACATCGATGTGCTCACCGAGACCAAACCCCAACCGGCGCCGTCCTTCTCCGTGAGCCTGGACCGGCCGATCCAGGTGGCCGCGCAGAACGCGGTCAACGCTCGGGTCGAGCAGGCGATGATGGTGGTGCTGCAGCCGTCCACCGGCGCGATTCTCGCGGTCGCGCAGAACAAGGCCGCCGACAAGGACGGCCCGGTCGCGACCACCGGCCTGTACCCGCCCGGCTCCACGTTCAAGATCGTCACCGCGGGCGCGGCGATCGACAACGGACTCGCCCAGCCCGGTACCCCCGTCGGCTGCCCGGGACGCATCGTCATCGGCGAACGGTCGGTGCCCAACTACAACGAGTTCGCGTTGGGCACGGTGCCGATGAGCACCGCGTTCGCGCGCTCGTGCAACACCACCTTCGCCAAGCTGGCCAGCGAGATGGAGCCCGACGCCCTGACGGTGGCGGCCGCGCGCTACGGCATCGGGCCCGACTACGACGTGCCGGGCCTGCCGACGGACTCCGGATCCGTCCCGCCCGCACCGGAACTGGTGCAGCGCACCGAGGACGGTTTCGGGCAGGGCAAGGTCGTCGTGAGCACCTTCGGAATGGCGCTGGCGGCGGCGACGATCGCGAACGGGTCGACGCCCGTACCGACCCTGATCTCGGGGGAGGAGACCAAGATCGAGGGCGCTCACCCGCCGATCAGCCCGGAGATGGTCGCGGGCCTGCGCGGGATGATGCGCGACGTGGTCACCAGCGGTACCGCCACCCGGATCGCCGACCAGGGCGAGATCTACGGCAAGACCGGTGAGGCCGAGGTCGACGGCGGCTCGCACGCCTGGTTCGTCGGGTACCGCGGCGACATCGCGTTCGCGACGCTGGTGGTCAGGGGCGGCAGTTCCGACAACGCGGTGGCCGTGACGCGGGACATGTTCACGGCGTTGCCCGAGGGCTACTGAGGCGAGCGATGCCCGCCGCCGTTCAGGCGGATGGGGTACTCGCACAACGGTAGGGGCACGCCCATCGACCGGGTCTGGCCGACGGACGTCGATCCCACGTATGGCGCAGGCGGACTGGTCTCGGTGCGTCCGGAGGGCGGCGCCATCGATTACGACCCGCCGTTCCACACCGACTACTTCTGGGTGGCGTTGCTCGACCCGGTCGAGTTGTCCGCGGCGGATCCCAATGCGGACACGGTGATCCGCCTGGATGTGCAGGCCGGGGTGTGTGTCTCGGTTCGGCATCTCGGTGATTCGTGGTGTGGGCAGGAGGGCGACGTGCGGATCCTGGCGGTGGACGAACCGATGGCCGCCGAGTTGTTCGAGCGTCGACGCGTGCGGCGGTGGTGACGGTTCCTGCGCTCGCAGTTCGGAACCGGCATGTAACGCCACCAGGCCGGGTGGAGATAGGCACTTCGGATCGGGGGATCCGAGGACGAGGCGGCTCGCATGCGCGGCCGCCGCGAGGGAGGGGTCAACGCGTGCGTTTCGGCAGCCCGAGAATTGTTCGGCGGCTCACCATCTCTCAGCGGGTAAGGCGACGGGTGCTGGCGCTGGCCGCCGCCACTCTCGTCGTGCCCCTGACCGCGGGCGTCGCGGGTACCGCGGCCGCCGCGCCGATCGCGCATCGCGCGCCATGGGGTGGTTACGAAGAGGTGTGGGTGCCCTCGCAGATGGGGCCGATCAAGGTCCAGATCCAGTGGGCCTCGCGAGGCGGCAACGCCGCGCTGTACCTCCTCGACGGCATGCGCGCCCGAAATGACCGCAACGCCTGGACCTCTGACACCAACGCTCTCGAGCAGTACCGCCACGACAACGTCACGCTGGTGATGCCGGTCGGCGGCGAGTCCAGCTTCTACAGCGACTGGATGGCGCCGTCGAACTTCAACGGGCAGCAGACCGCCTACAAGTGGGAGTCGTTCCTGACCCGGGACCTGCCGAACTACCTCGAGACCCGCGGCGTCTCGCGCAGCAACAACGGGGTGCTCGGACTGTCGATGGGCGGCTCGGCGGCGTTGACGCTCGCGGCCTACCATCGCGACCAGTTCAAGTTCGCCGGCTCGCTGTCGGGCTACCTGAACATCTCCGCGCCCGGCATGCGCGAGGCCATCCGGGTCGCGATGCTGTCGGCAGGCGGGTTCAACGTGGACTCGATGTGGGGCCCGCCCTGGAACAGCCAGTGGCTGCGCAACGACCCGTTCGTGTTCGCCCCGCAGTTGCGCGGGCTCTCGCTGTACGTCTCCTCGTCCAGCGGCCTGCCCGGGCCCTACGACCAGCCCCGCGCGCCGATCGACTTCTACAACACCGCGAACGGCATGGCACTGGAGGCCCTGGCCCTGGCGAACAGCAGGGCGTTCCAGGTTCGCCTGGATACGCTCGGAATTCCCGCGACGTACAGCTTCCCGGCCAACGGCACCCACGCGTGGCCGTACTGGTCGGCGGAGTTGTGGGGTGCCCGCCCACAGATCCTGAACACCCTGAACGCCTGGTGATCTCGGTCGGGGGCGGTCAGGCCGATGCCTGGGCCGGGTCGAGCCGGGCGGTCAGCCGGTCCCGGACGGCGGGCCAGTCCTCGGCGATGATCGAGAACAGGACGCTGTCCCGGACGGTCCCGTCCTCACGCCGGAAACTGCGGCGCAGCGTCCCCTCGTAGGTGGCGCCGAGCCGGGCGATGGCCTGCTGGGAGCGGATGTTGCGGACATCGGTCTTGAGCTGGACGCGCCCGACCCCAAGCTGCTCGAAGGCGTAGCGCAGCAGGAGGGCCTTCGTCTCGGGGTTGACGGCGCTGGCCCAGGCTTCGGGCGTGTAGAGCGTCATCCCGATCTCGAGCCGGGCGTCGCGGACCACGACGTCGAGATAGGCGCTGGTGCCGACGATGGCGCCCGCGGGGAGTTCTCCGCACGGGCCGACCGTGCGTACGGCCCACAGCTGCCATTCCGGTTGGGTGCCCCGCTCGCGGAGGAACTCCGCGAACTGCTCGGGGTCCGACGGTCGCCATGGCACGTGTGCCCAGACCCGGTCGTGGTCGAGGGCGCGGAAGAGTTCCGTCGCATCGGTGGCCGGGTCCAGCGGGGTCAACCGGACCGACGTTCCGACGAGTTCGGTGCCTGCCGGGACCGGCCACGTCATCGCCGGCCACGGGTGGTCGGACGGTCGCGGGTCCTCGACCGGTTGGAAGCGAACGGGGTCGGCGATGCGGTGCGGCATCGGACCAGTATCACCCGGCCACGATCAGGCCGCGCGGTACACCTTGCACTCGCTGACGGTGTTGGTCTTGCGGTCGAGATAGGCGAACAGGACTGCGTGGGCGCCGTCCACTGTCCCGGTCGCGGTGACCGCGTCGCCCGCTGCGATCACCTTGGTCAGGTCGGTGATCGCGTTGCCGCCGAGCATCTTCAGTGCGTGTGCGTCGCCGCGCTGCGCCGAGTCGACCAGTCGACGGACCGCGTCCTTGCCCTTCTTGCCCACGCTCAGTGCGGCCTTGCCGAAGGCGAGCGTGCCGCCGAGGCCCTGCAGGCGCAGCATCCGTGCGCTCATCGAGGCGGTGACCGTCAACCGCTCGGGGCTGACGCCTGCCACCTGCGCGAACATCGGCGTCACCTCCCAGTGTGCGGCGATGCGACGGATCCGCGGCTCGCCGTCGTCGAGGGTGGCCTCGTAGAGCAGGTGCATCGGCGCCCTTGCCACGACCCCGGCCGAGAGCCGGGTCTCGATGGTCACGTCGCGGACCACGTGCAGTCCGTCGACGATGTCCTCGTGCTCGATGTCGAAGCTGATGTCGTTGGGCCCGATGAAGGTGTCCCAGAACCGGCCGAGCGGGTCGCCGCCGCGGCGGCCCGACTTCCTGTCGTGCAGGCCGCCGAGCACGGGGCGGCCGCCGACCGGGTCCTCGATGATGTGCTGGCGCGCGAACAGGCCGAGCCACGCGGCCCTGTCGTGCACGGCGACGGCGGTGGGGGAGGAGCGAGCCAGGGCCAGCAGGTCGTCGGTGGACGGATTCGCGGACATGGCACCCCTGGGATCGGCGTCGGACGGTCGATCGGAGTATGCCAGGAAAGGTAGAACTTGTTCTAGATTCTGTTTCCCCGCGTCCGCTCAGTTCATCGGTCCGGGCGGCACGCCGTCCTCGCCGAGGAACTCGGGGTGCAGCTCGGCCTTCACGCCCAGCTTCTTGTTGGCCAGGTTGTTGACGAACCACAGCACCACGCCGATCGCCAGCAGCACGCCCGCGATCTTGTACTGCGCGGGATCGCGGTCGGTGAGCGGCGTGGCCAGGAAGGCGCAGCTGATCGCGCCGATGATCGGCAGCACGGTCGGCGCACGGAAGTGCTTGTGGTCCACCGTGTCCTTGCGCAGCACCAGGACGGCGATGTTCACGACGGTGAACACGCACAGCAGCAGCAGTGCGGTGGTGCCGCCGAGCTGGGGCACCTCGCCGACGATCGTGATCAGCCCCAGCGCCAGCAGCGTCGTGAACCCGATCGCGATGTACGGCGTCCGCCGGGTGCGGTGCACCCTGCCGAGCTGCGGCGGCAGCACGTGCTGACGGCTCATGCCGTACAGCAGCCGGCTCGCCATCAGCATGTTGATCAGCGCGGAGTTGGCGACCGCGAACATGGTGATGAACGCGAAGATCCCGATCGGGAAGCCCGGTGCACCCGCCTGCACGACCTTGAGCAGCGGGGTGTCGCCCTCGCCGAGCTCGTTCGCGGGTACCAGCGCGATCGCCGTGACCGACACCAGGACGTAGATGATGCCGGTCGAGATGAGGCCGATGAGCAGGACCTTCGGGAAGATCCGGCTGGGCTCCTTGCACTCCTCGGCCATGTTCACCGAGTCCTCGAAGCCGACCATCGCGTAGAAGGCGAGGGTGGTGGCCGCGATGACGCCGCCCAGCGCGGACCGGTCGCCGGTGTCGAAGGTCGCGGCCCGCGAGAAATCGCCCTCGCCGATGCCGAGCGCCCACATACCGATGAAGATGATGATCAGCAGTCCGGACAGCTCGATGCAGGTCAGCAGCACGTTCAGCTTGACGGACTCGCCGACGCCCCGGAAGTTGACCGCCGCCACCGCGATCATGAAGACGATGCCGATCAGCGTGATCCCGATCCCCGTCCGGACATCCAGGTCGAAGGCCTCGGCGAAGTTGGCGGCGAACGCCCGCGAGGCGGTTGCGGCGGAGGTGATCCCGGAGCACATCACCGCGAACGTCACCATGAAGGTGAAGAACTGGATGCCGAAGGCCTTGTGGGTGTACAGCGCGGCGCCCGCGGCCTGGGGGTACTTGGTGACCAGTTCGAGGTAGCTGAACGCGGTGATCAGCGCGACCACGAACGCGACAAGGAATGGCAGCCACACCACGCCGCCGACGTCGTTGGCCACCTGCCCGGTCAGGGCGTAGATGCCGGTGCCGAGGATGTCGCCGACGATGAACAGCAACAGCAACCACGGGCCCATCACCCGCTTGAGCGTGGGCTCCTGCGCCGGGGTGCGCATTGCGTCCGATGGTGTCGTCATCGTCGATCCCCTCCCTCGTCGGGGCCGCGACCAGATCGCCCACAAGAGACCTGATTCATGACCGAGATTAGCGTTAATGTGGCGCGGAACGTTGAGTTTCCTGATCGCCGGTTCGCCGTCGCCACGATGTCCACGCCTACGGCATCTCGCCGGTCACGCTCAGTCCCAGGGTCGCCGCGTCCACTCGTTGAGGCCGATTGCAGGTGTCGGAATTCGCTTATCCGGCATATGAATCTGGCAATGATGCAAGTGGCGTTGTCGCCATCGTTACCTTCGTCACATTCCCCATTCTTCATTGCGGCCGCAGGGCCCAGTCACTACGAATATCGGCGGTGCAAAACCGCACCGCTACCGCGAACGACATACACAACACAAGGAGCACACAATGGGTTCGGCTGAATTCGCCTCCGCTCTCGAAGCCATCAGCACCTTCACCGGCTCGATCAGCGACCTCACCGGCGGAGCGGCAACCTTCATCGGTTCCGTCGACGGGCTGGTCAACCCGAAGGCCTGATCGCCTCACCGCGACCGACAACTGGGCCCGCACTCGAACGTTTCGGGTGCGGGCCCCTTGGCGCCGCCCGCCCCTGCGCGACGATTGCGGCGTCGGCCTTACGTGACGCATCGCCTCGTGTTCGCCAGTCTCGGCCTTGCGGCCGCCCGGCCGTCGGTCGTGACCAGCTCCGTGCGTGGGCCGGCTACGGCAGCAGACCCAACCTCCTGGCGGTGACCACTGCCTCGTGTCGCGAGTGGGCGTCGAGCTTGCCCATCGCGGCACGGAGGTAGCTCTTGACCGTCTCGGGCTGGAGCGAGAGCCGATGGGCGACTTCGTTGTTGGTGCAGCCGAGCGCGATGTGGGCGAGCACGTCCAGCTCCCGGGGCGACAACGTGACCGAGGTGTCGCCCGCCGCCGCCTCGTCGTTGACCAGCGCCGCCAACTTGTCCGACACCGCGCGCAGCCGACCCCGGAGCGGGCCCTCGGGCACCGACTGGGCGAGCCCGCGCAGTTCGGCGTGGGCGCCCCGGATGCCCTCGGCCATCGCCCCGCTCGCGTTGCCCCGGTTGCTGTCGAGCACCCCGAGCATCTGCAGGCGGCGGTCCACCTCGTCGCGGATGGCGAGCTCGGTGCTGAGCCTGCGGCCCGCCTGCACGAGGATCTCGGCGGTGCGGTCGCCGATCGGCATGGATTCCCGGACCGCGGCGTAGAGCACCGCGCGCGAGGCGCCGTCGACCAGGACGGGGACCGCGAGCACCGAGCGGATGCCCTCGCCGAGGACCGGCCGGTCGTAGTGATGCGTGATCGACATCGCGCTGCCGTAGTCGGGGATCGAGACCGGCTGCCGCTGCAGGACCACCCGTCCGCCCAGCCCCGAGTTCGGCGGGATCACCAGGCCCTTGAGCCCGTTGGTCCTGGTCCCGAAGAACTCGGTCAGGTGCAACGTGCTCGCGGAGACCTCGCCGCCGAACAGCACGGGCACGTTCGCCTGTGCCGCGACCGCGCGCAGTTCGGCGCGCAGGGCGTCGCCGTCGCGGGGTCGCAACAGGGGCGGGGTGCGGGAGAGCATGGGATACCCCTTTCCGGGGGTGGTGCGTCTTGTTTGTGAGCTAGATCATAGGGCCATGGAGAAGTCCGGCGTCTGCCGGACCGCTGTCGAAGGAGCAAACCATGGGCACCGATGCCACCTCGCGGGTGCGCGAGCTGCTGGAGCAGTACGACACGCCGCAGGCCTGCGCGGCGGACCTGCTGTGTGACCGGCACCCCGACACCGATGTCGCGTTCACGGTGATCGAGGGCGACCTGACCTCGCGTGACCTGAGCTACGGCGAGTTGCGGGCGGAATCGTCCAAGTTCGCGGCCGCGCTGGCGGAGCTCGGCGTCGAGCCGGGGGACTGCGTGGCGACGCTGATGGGCAAGTCCGCGGAGCTGGTCATCGCGCTGCTCGGCATCTGGCGTCGCGGCGCCGTGCACGTGCCGCTGTTCACCGCGTTCGCGTCCCCGGCCATCGCGTTCCGGCTCGCCTCCAGCGGTGCCAAGTTCGTGGTGTCCGATCAGAACCAGCTCGCCAAGCTCGCGCCCGGCGAGGACATCCCGGCCGACGCGCCCTGGCGGGTCATCGTCGCGGCGGGGGAGCCCGAGTCCGCGGACCAGCTGCGGTTCGACGACCTGCTCGCGGCGCACGCCGCCGAGGACCCGGCAGGCGCCGCGGTCGCCGTCGGCGGCAACGGCCCGCTCGTCCAGCTGTTCACCAGCGGCACCACCGGGACCCCCAAGGGCGTCCCGGTGCCGGTGCGTGCGCTGGCCTCGTTCCACGCCTATCAGGAGTTCGGCCTCGACGTCCGCAGCGACGACGTGTTCTGGAACGCCGCGGACCCGGGATGGGCCTACGGGCTGTACTACGCGCTGCTGGGCCCGCTGGCGGCGGGCACCCGCAGCCTGCTGCTGCACTCGGGCTTCTCCGCGCCCCTCACCTGGCAGATCATCGAGAAGTTCGGCGTCACCAATTTCGCGGCAGCGCCGACCGTCTACCGCAGCCTGCGGGCCGACACCACGCCGGTACCCGAGGGGCTGTTGCTGCGCCGCGCGTCCTCGGCGGGCGAGCCGCTCACCCCCGACGTCGTGGCCTGGTCCCAGAGCGCGCTCGGCGTCGAGGTGCGCGATCACTACGGGCAGACCGAGCACGGCATGTTCATCGTCAACGCGTGGGCGGACGGCCTGCGCGAGGACGTGCGGCCCGGCTCGATGGGCCGGCCGCTGCCGGGTTGGAGCTGCGCCGTGCTGCTGGACGACGCGGACGAGGTCGCGCCTGCAGGCACCCCCGGTCGCGTCGCCATCGACACCAAGGGCAGCCCGATGATGTGGTTCACCGGCTACGTCGATGCTCCCGAGAAGACCGCGCAGCGGTTCAGTACGGACGGCCGCTGGTACATCACCGGCGACGCGGGCAAGACCGACGAGGACGGCCACTTCTTCTTCTCCTCGCGCGACGACGACGTGATCATCATGGCCGGCTACCGCATCGGGCCCTTCGATGTGGAGAGCGTCCTGGTGATGCACGAGCAGGTGATCGAGGCGGCCGTGGTCGGCATGCCCGACGAGCTGCGCGGCGAGGTCCTCGAGGCCTTCGTCGTTCTCCGCGACGGCACCGAGGGCACCGGCGAACTCGAGACCGAGCTGCAGACGCTGGTCAAGAAGAAGTTCGCCGCGCACGCCTACCCGCGGACCGTGCACTTCGTGCCGTCGCTGCCGAAGACCCCCAGCGGCAAGGTGCAGCGCTACCTCCTGCGCAAGGGATAGGCGGCTTCGCCGCCCGTGCGCGGTTGACGAGTCCAGGGACTCGTCAAC